>NZ_JBSVSF010000002.1:0-289410 GCF_054072535.1 Vreelandella sulfidaeris Esulfide1
ATGGTTAAGCACAAGATGATCTTTGCCATTGGTCTGGCTGCAAGCCTCAGTGTCCCCAGCAGCGCCATTTTCGCTCAAGGTATGAGCCAAGGCGCCCAAGGTCAGGGCAATATGATGGACGGCCAAGTCGGTATGGGTTCGGGCATGATGATGGGCAGTCAAGAAGACATGTACCCAGGAATGATGATGGGAGGGCAAAGCGGGATGATGCCTTGTCCAATGATGGGAGGCATGGGGAGCATGGGCGGTATGCTCGACGAGCAGCAGATGAGTACCATGCGTGAGATGCGCCAAGAACACCGCGCGGCCCAGCTTGAGCGGATGGGCGAATTGATGAACCTGCGCGACGACATGATGCAAATCATGCAGACTGAACGCCCTGAACAATGGAAAGTAAAGACGCTGCATGCTCAAATGGCCAGCCTTCATGGCGATATGATGGCTGATAACGTGCGCATGCATAACCAGATGCAGGACTTACTAACCGACGAGCAGCGTGAACAAATGAGTGGAAGCATGCCCAGCCACCATGGCTCGCAATAAGCCATGGGGATTGCCTATTCCTTATAGGAGTGATGCCATAATGAACGCGAAATGCTTTGCTTTTATGGGGTCAATGGGGTGGTTAGGCTGGTTGATGCCCCTGGCCATGCTGTTATTAGTTGGCTTGGCGATCGCGTCGCTGGCCAAGTACCTCTTCAGTCGTTCACGTTAAGGAGTTGAAAATAATGCGACATATGACAACCAAACTTTTGCTCTCGGGTTTCATGCTGCTTGGGACGGTCTCCGCTCAAGCGGCGTTACCGCCAGAGGCAACACTGTATAAAAACCCCCAGTGCGGCTGCTGTGATGAATATGCGCGCCATCTTGAGAAACTTGGCGTAGACGTCACCATTATTGATGACGTCGAGCTGGGTGATATCAAGCAGCAGGCGGGCGTTCCCTATGGTCTGGGATCGTGCCATACCATCGAAATAGGCGAGTATTGGGTTGAAGGTCACCTTCCGATGGAAGCCGTAAAGGCGCTGTTTGAGCAACAGCCTAAAATAGATGGAATTGGTTTAGCAGGTATGCCGATTGGTACGCCAGGTATGCCAGGGCCACAAGACGGTCCTTACGATGTCTACGCGTTTACAGACTAGGAAGATGAGCAGTTTATGACCCTTTAATTGAGTGATCAAAGCTGGCCTGTTGGTTGCGGTGCTCTTTCGCTGACTCTAAAGCTTTTCATTTATAAAAATTCTACCGATTTCGCTTACGTCAACCATATTGTTTACGGCTCGAGAGTTTTCACATAGCCTCGGCCAAAAGCAGCCTATTATTTGCGTCTATCAAACTAATTAAAATTAGAGACAGTGCAAGTATTTCTCAGTAGTTGCGACCGAGGCATGGCCCAGTCGGTCGCGCACGTAGAGCAAGGCATAGGTCTGAGCCTTGGATTGCATCATTGAGTACAGCGTATGCGTGGGATTGGTGATGGCACTCAGGAGATCAATCGATTGATGCTTGCTTAGCACCCAAATTACGGTTCGTGGCGTCTTCAGCGTGACATCTGCGGTCGTACGTCTTCCTCCACTCGCACCGACGTGAGCGAGGAGGCCTGTAGGTTGCCTAACCATTACCGTTTTCATGGCATACGGAACAGTCATCACCCAACCACACTTGGTGCCATACCGATAGAATGCGCAAAGAAGTCGTAGCCGGGCATTCACCGTTGCTGCGGCAAGGCACCGCCCTCGGGGCTTAGGTTCCAGCCCCGGAACTCCGCGAATACCGTAGTTTCTCGGTCATTGCCCACATCACGCCAGTCAATAGCATTCACCTCACACCAGCCAAAGAACTGATACAACGCTTTCCGGCATGTTATCCACGACTTCCTGGATTGAACCCTGCCACGCTTGATCAGATGCGCTATACAAATGTCCAGGGCTTCCTCAGTAATCTTTCCCTCCCTAGATATAAGGATTGGAAAGCCGGTGTAATTTGGGTTTGAACTTGCTCGTGCTGGAGAAGAATCCATTCTGCGCTTCTACCAGGGTGTATCACTTTGGCAATCGGTAATCAGCCAAGCTGGCGCACGTACCAGGTGCCTATGATAATATCAGCAGTGGCCACGGTTGGTGCCATTATCAGCATGAGCCCGGTCAGTAACCTGGCTGACCTGTACCTCATCACTCTGCCTTTGGTCCCTAGTCTTTTTTGTTTGATTTTAGCCGTTTCTGATGGTCAGCTAACTGCTTGCGCAGATCCTCTTCGCGGGATAAAGCGATTGCCAGCTGTGTCCGGGTTTCTGAGTGCTCTTCCTGAATATTTGCCAACTCCTCAATCCGCTTAGTCGCTGTCTTCAGCTCGCTACGGGCGTCGCTGGAAGATGTCTTGATCTTGTCGAGATCGGTACGAAGCGTTGCGTTCTCGTCCTGCAGCTCACCGCTGCGCCTCATAACAGAGGCATTCTCCGCACGTAGGCTGGCATGTTCCTGCTGAAGAGAAGAGAGGTCTTCGTTGACGGCCTCGAGCGTTTTCTGGAGCTGCAATTCACGTTTACTAGAGGTTTCCAGTTCCCGTGTAGCGGCTTTAAGCTCGCTTTCAATTGTGGCCAACCGGGCGCTGCTATCGGCTTTCTCGTCTCGCAAGTGGTCGACCAACGTTTGTTGCCGTTGCGCTTCAACACGCATGGTTTCCAATTGCTGATTCTGGCGGGAGAGCTGGTCTTGTAAATCGGTAACTCGTCCCATAGCATCCGCTGCCCGCTGCCTTGCGGTGGCATTCTCCGTCACAAGCGTATGGATCTCCTCCGTCTGCTGCTCAATGCGCTGCCCATCCTGATGGCCGTGTTCACGCAAGGTTGCGATGCTGGCCTCTAGTCGCTCAATCTCGCGTAGCGCCTCATCTCGCTCTTCGTTGGCAGCTTTCTCGCGCTGTTCGGACTCTGCGCGTATCTTCTCGACTTCTTCATCAGCGTGCTGGCTAGCGGAGCGCCATAGTTCAGCTCCAACCCGCTCCAAGACAGTGCGGATCTCATTCGGCATTTCTCGCACAGCGATGGCATTGTCTTTTAGGCTATCGCGCCACTCACGCATGACCGGGGAAATATGCGACAGGGAGCCACCACCCAGGCATTCGCGCACCTGTTCATTGGTGGGCCTGTCGATGCCTTCGGATACCAGCTTCTCGGCAGCATCAATGATGCGTTGCCGTATTTCCGGCTTAATAGTCATGCCGGGCTATCTCCTAGTGTATGTATTGTATGTATGTATTATACATAAGATACATACATACAATATAGTCAACAGCTTCGCTAACCCTAAAAATAATGCTAGCGCAGCCTACTAGATGATCTGCTGTGCAACATTCCCACCTAAGAATGCAACCAGTGCAGGAAATCTATTGGGAAAGATCGTGCCAATGTTGAAAGCCATAGCTGTTGCGGGATCGGTGCAACATCCCCACCGCAGTGACTAAACACAAAAAAAAGCCTCCCGAGGGGGAGGCTGTTGAATGGTAAAGAAAAAAATCAAGCTGCCGCGGTTGCTGCAGTTGAGTCTTCTTCTCCGTCGATCAAACCGCACTGTTGTGCCATTTGCTCGATGAAGTTGACCGCCTTCTGCGCATCAGCCAGAGCACGGTCGATCTCTTTGGCCTGGTCACCTTTGAGCCGTGAAGCCCATCCAGTGAGGTAGGACGCCGAGTTTTCGGGGGTAGCAGGGAGACCAAAGCGCATGGCTGCAAGCCAGGCGCCAGCTTCTGCCACTACTTCCTCTCGAGCGCGATCGCTCTTGTCCCGGTTGAGGCGCGAGGGAGCACCAGTAGCATGGATCAGCTCATGCAGGCCGGTGGCCGCAATTTCACTAACCTCATGGAACTGTTCAGGACGGGGCAGGCGTATGCCATCCGTAGAGGGCCTGTAGTAGGCCTTGTCACCGCCCCAGCTTAAAGGGATGCCCGATGCTTCAATCAGCCGTGCAACGAACTGCACGGGCTCAGGTTGAGCTTCTAAGACAGGTGGCTTTGCAGCCTCTGTCAATGGGTCCGCCAGCTGCTCCTCGTTAAACACATAAAAGATACGGTTCACGGGGATGATTTTCTCCTCCGTTGTGCCGTTCTCCTTCTTCTCGCGCTTTTTGTGGAATTTCCAAAATTCCACGGGAGTGGCCTTTTCGCCCTTGCGGGGGTGAGTGCAGAGATCCTTCGCTTGCTTGAAAGTCACCCAGGCAGGGCTGGTGTAGCCGTTTTTATCTGAAGCAATCCAGAGACTGATGATATTTGACCAGCCAGTGTAAGAACGCCCTGAAGAGGCGTTATAGGGCTGGCTCACATCTTTGTCGCCTGGTTTCCAAGGCTTCTGCCAGGGGGCTGTGCCTTCCATCAAACCTTGTATGAGTGCTTCGCGGATACCATCGATTGCACGTTTGCTCATGATCTATCTCCTCTCTCATTCCTGCAGTAGTGCAGGTCTCAAGAAGGGATAGGGCGCTAGGTGACAGCCGGTGGGGGGTCAGTGCTTCCCCTAACTCTAATCGAGACCCGGCAGCGGGAATGAGAGAGGAGAGAATGATGAAGCACACCAACCAGTTGGATATGTTCGCAGTTAGTGAGGCGGCCAAAGTTTATAGTTTCCCTGGAAAGGGAACCGTAGAGACCGCAGAGCAGCGTAAAGAGAGTGAAGATGCTGTTATCTCAGAGGCACTGAACATCATCGAAGCACGGTTCTATGGTCAGCTTGGAGTTAAGCTCAAGTCTGGTGTATGGGAGGAGGTAGGAAGGGTGGCGTATCCTGTTGATTGATCACGACCAAGATCTCAACCAACACGAGTGGATACGCCATGGCCGATTCTACCCTCCGGACTCTTTCACAACCAGAACCCCAGGTCGCTGACCCGCTGCACGAGCTGCTGCGCCAAGGTGCCCGTGACCTGATCGCCAAGGCCGTCGAGGCCGAGTTGGCCACCTTTCTGGCGCAGTATGCCGATCAGCGGCTCGACGATGGACGCCAGGCCGTGGTCCGCAACGGCTACCTGCCCGAGCGCACGGTCCAGACCGGGATCGGGGATGTCAGCGTGCAGGTGCCCAAGGTGCGTGACCGCAGTGGCGGTGGCGCTCGCTTCAACAGCAGCCTGCTGCCGCCCTATCTGAAGCGAGCCCGCAGCATCGAGGAGTTGATCCCTTGGCTCTACCTGAAGGGGATCTCCACTGGCGACTACCAGGAGGCGCTGGCGGCACTGCTGGGCGACCAGGCCAAGGGTCTGTCGGCCAACACTGTGTCACGGCTCAAGAAGCAGTGGGAGGACGAGCATACCGAGTGGCGAAAGCGGGACCTGTCAGACCGTCGCTACGTCTACTGGTGGGCCGACGGGGTGTACAGCAACGTGCGCATGGATGACCGCCTGTGCCTGCTGGTGATCATCGGGGTCACCGAGCAGGGCCGCAAGGAGTTGGTGGCCGTCGAGGACGGCTTCCGCGAGTCGGCGGACAGCTGGAAGACCCTGCTGACAGGCCTGCGAGAACGCGGCCTGACCCAGGCTCCCAAGCTGGCGGTGGGCGACGGCGCCATGGGGTTCTGGGCGGCCCTGAGCAAGATTTACCCGGAGACCGACCATCAGCGCTGCTGGGTTCACAAGACGGCTAACGTGCTGAACAAGCTGCCAAAGTCAGTACAGCCCAAGGTCAAGGCCGACCTGCATGACATCTGGATGGCCGAGACCCGCGACGAGGCGCACAAGGCCTTCGATCGCACGCTGAAACGCTTCGAGGCCAAGTACCCCAAGGCGATGGCGTGCCTGGCCAAGGATCGGGAGGAACTGCTGGCGTTCTACGACTACCCGGCAGAGCACTGGGTGCATATCCGCACCACCAACCCGATTGAGTCGACCTTCGCCACGGTCCGCCTGCGGAGCAAGCGCAGCCGGAACTGCGGCTCCAGAGCGACGACCCTGGCGATGGTCTTCAAGCTGCTCCAGAGCGCCGAGAAGCGCTGGAAGCGCATCAAGGGGTTCAGCAAGCTGGAACTGGTCGTGAACAACGTCCGGTTCCAGGATGGAGAGCAAGTAACCGATCAGTCAGACAGGACTGCCGCCTGACCGCCATCCACCAGATTTGACTATAACTCCCCAGCTTGAGAGTGAGGGTGCAAAGATAACGGCTCCTTGGATAGCGGTTGATTATCTGACGCTCAAGTATGCGGAACTGCCTTACGAAGTGTTCTCAGTGACGTGGCTGAACTCGCAACATCAAGTCATCAAGCATGAGGAGCTTTTTAGAGGCACCGTGGATAAGGCGGCTGTCTATCCTAGGGAAGTGGTTAGAAGTGCGATTGAAACGAATGCTTCCGCCGTATTGTTGTGTCACAACCATCCTAGCGGTAGTCCTCAAGAGAGTGATGCTGATCGTCAGATTACGAAGAAGCTACAAGAGGCTTTGGATGTGATCGACGTAAAGGTGATAGACCACATTATTGTGGCTGGCACCGAGCATGTCAGCTTTGCAGAGAGGGGGCTGATATAACTTCAACGGTTATGCCGTTTTCATGGCCTCACCAGCATTCCAGCTGGTGAGGCTTTTTTATGGGCTATCCTTTAATTGTTAAACCTGCTGTGATGTTGATACTGCTCTTCTAACGGCCCACAAAGAAACTCGGTGGCTTGGGGGGTGTTAGGAAAGGCTGGTTAATATAAAAAGGTTAAAGGGTTAAGGCTGGGTTAAAACAGGGTTACGAGCGAGTAAAGAAGCATCAAACCACTGAAAAGTATGCATTATCTTTCAAAAACCGATGCAACGTCCCCACCGCTTGCTATGCAACATTCCCACCGCTTGCTGTGCAACATCCCCACCTGGGGCTCAAAGTTATCCTCCTGATGTCCACAGAAAACGTCTTTTTGTCCACATTTTGGCTCATTTAGGCACCATCTGTGCAACATTCCCACCTGCAAGATTTAAGGCATGATAGGTTGACAGGATCGATTCGATTCGCTCTGCATCTCCTGTGCAATATACCCACCTACTATAGAGGGCTAAATTGCTGGTCAGAAAATAACCTGTGCAGTATCCCCACCGAAACGATGCAACATTCCCACCTATAAAACGCTACTTTTCCACAGGCTTACCCACAGTAAATGTGGATACGTTGATAGCTATCAGAGCACTTTTATACCGTTATCATTTGAAGCTGCTTAATATAGTGCCTTACCTTCTTTGTTGTCAAATTGTTACTGATCGACAATCCCCTGCCAGGGAGGAATGACACTTTTGAGCACGCTGGCCGTGCTTTAAAGACCTGTCGCGGGGGCTGATGGTGCAACGTTCCCACCTACGTTCTGTGAGCTACACTCTTGAATGCCTACTGTGATAGCAGTCTGCTTACAAGGGTGACTGGACGTTGGCTACGGTCATTGGCGCGGTGATTAAGGAGGTCTGGAAGCATCTATCTGTGCAACATTCCCCCTATTGAGCAAGGTGATCGAGAGGGTCTGGAATCGGCTATCTGTGCAACATTCCCCCCAATGATGGCACACGCTTGGACTGCAATGCGCGCCTCAATGGTTCCTGCAGCACAGCCCGTTAATTACGATCCTGGCTGGCTGGGGTTTGAAGGGCGACGAGTTGCCCGTGTGTACATTATCCCCCTAAGCAGTAAAGGCCATCTAAATGCATTCAATGATCCAGACTTCACAAAAGGAAATAAGATAATATTATTTTAAAGTGATGTTTCGCTAATAGTATGTAAGTCTTTCTTTAACCGTATTGAGTTACTTTTGTAATTTGCTCTTTTAACAGTTTTGACAAATTTATCTGTAGGAAAGATTGTGTAGTAAATATCAACAAGTTTTTTCCCTTCCGTTATTCTCTTCGCTTTATAACTAGCTATAACCTCATGCTCAACGAGTACGTCTAGGGCAATTTTCATAGCCCGAACATTACTGCCCATGCGATCAGAAAGCCCGCGAGGGCTACCTGACAGGTAAGGAATAAGACGAGGCGTATAGGGATCGTTGGCTGATGCCTGGCTCCAGTAGTGACTCATTCGCTTATGCATGTACCGGGCAAGAGGGCTCTTAATCGACATCGAAGTGCTATAGTCATATAAACGGAAAGTTTGTTTAAGAATGCTCTCAGTTACTAAAGGGTTAAACTGTACATAGCATTTAGTATCGCCTTCACGCATCTGAATATCTTTTCGCGTGGTTAGGCCGACCATAGGAAAAAAGCTTGAGGAAATAACAGTTTCATTATCATTGGTGACCGTTTCAAGCTGTGCGCCACGGCATACAAGTATCGCCTCCTTTATCTCGCTGAGTTTGAACTCATGTTTGTTCCGGCGTAACTCAGCACGCAACTCGTAGAAAGTAAAAAGAACACCAACTTTACCATCGATCATGACGCTTCCGCCATTAACAGCCAGTTTTCTTAAAGCGTCTTCTATAATCTCTTCACGCTCACCAGGATAAACTAGCTCATGTTTGCCTTTACTATTCTCGATAATAGCTGGCTTAACTTTAACCTTTATAACGCGGTCGCCTATACGGCACTCGCGCTCTCTTACCGCGCTGTTAAGGTCTGTGAATCGACGACGCTTCTCCAGAGAATATTTAGGCAATGCATCGTAAATGTCGATGCTATTACTATAATTTCTGTCCCGGCTATCGCTCAGGCTGAATAGGTCAAGCTGAGGCGGCTTATTAACCGCAACTGCTTGTATGTCCTTGTCTTTATTGCTATCGCTGGCCATATCTAACCTCTGTCAGCCTACAGTAATAACCTGCTATTTCTCTTCGACAAGCCAAGAATCAACGACCTCGGCACCGTACTGATCCTTCCAAGCCCTCAGGGTTTTATGATTGCCACCTCTTGTTTCGACAATCTCCCTTTCATAAGGATTGCGATATTCCTTTATCATTCGCTTCTTACGTATAGCCGGAGACTCGCTGACGCTTTTTTCAGTATTAACCAATTTAATAACGTCCAGGGCCGATTCATTATAATCAGCCATTAACGTTTTTAAGCGGTTAAAAAAAGCACTTTCACGCTTGAAATCTTCTCGATTCTCAAACGATATAAGTTGTTCTCGAAGAGACTTCGATTGCTCCTGCAGCTGTTGGTATTCACGCAATATAGGCATGTGTTTCCAGACAAGGCAATGTGAAAGTGTGCAAAGCACATTTTGTAGCTAACTCGGCTGTATGTCAACGATATGAGACCGTTGGCAGTGGTCTAAAAGCTAGCGCAAAAATATCTCTCCAAGGATGTGTTTTTCCATTAAAAAATACCCTTATTTCGCAAAATCTACGGGTGATGGCCCTGCCAAAAGCCTAGATTTTGCGTACAGGCTTTCAGGAAATGGCTTTTACCTTGAGAAATAGAATATAGAACAATAACTTAGGGTGATATTTTCCGTTTTTGAGTGATCCTGTGTACACAGTTAAAAAGGCCGTAGTGCTGGCGCTTAGGTTCTCTACTTATTAAAATAGTTATTTAAGAAAGTAGAGAAGGGCAGCGAACCCGAGTAGGCTGTATCAGAGTCACATGAATAAGGCTGTGCTGAATGACTTGGAAGGCAATCTACAAAATTGCGGTAGTTACTTCATATGCTCAGATGGTCGTCAATAGCATTGCAGCTGATTTAGGTGGTCTTCACATATTGGTGCCAGGACGCTGCCCAGTCTGAAGCCAGGCACTAACCCTGATCAGGGGGAAAATCACAACCAAAAGGGAGCAATTGGATGTTTGATCACTTGATTATGCCACCCCGCGCAGGATATGCGGTCATCACTACCAACGATTTCATGGTCATTGTCCGTGATACGGGCGATATTGTTAGTGTCCTAGAGGACGCCGATGCAGTTCTTGAGCACTTGAGCTTAACGATCCCGGGCGGGCTGCGTCGCAAGCGAGTCTATGTCGAGTCCGCACCAAGCGCATCAGATTTTTACGAGGTGATGCATGAAAGCGGGGATTTGCTCGATATTGTTATGTGCTCTGCAGACCAGGCTGATTATTTGCAGCAACACATTGCCAGCTTAGAGGGGGGCCCCGGAAATGGCTGATTCACTAGCGATGATTCCTTATAACGTCACTGGGGGCCTTGCTGAAGCATCGAATTCTTTGACAGAGGCCAAGGGAAACCCCGCGCTCTCTTACCTTATGGGGCTTGGCTCCCGCCGTAGCCGGGTCACGATGCGATCTCACCTCCAGCAAGTTGCCTACCTTAGCGGCGGTCATGACATTAAGAGTTGTCCGTGGCATATGATCCGGCGCGAACATGTGCGCTCAATCATCGAGATGATGAGTGAACTGGGCAAGGCTCCATCCACTATTAATACTGCATTGTCTGCTATGAAAGGTGTGGCGCGTGAGGCTTGGGTTGCGGGTCGCATGGATAGTGAGAGCCACCATCAGATCAGCGATCTCAAGTCTGTCAGGGGCTCAAGGTTGCCGAAGGGCGTACACCTTGATGATGTAGCTATCCAAGCCCTTTGTTCCGCATGCGAAACAGACGAGACCCCCAAAGGGGAGAGAGATGCCGTGTTACTCCACTTACTGGTCAACACGGGGCTGCGTCGATCGGAGAGTGTATCCATAGACATCGAGATGATTGACCGCGGCCGGCAGTCGATCAGGATTCTGGGCAAAGGTAACAAGGAACGCCTCGTCTTTCTGCCCAATGAAACGTTCCTGAAAGTCATGGCATGGCAATCCCGGTTGGGGCGGGATGTCGGGCCTCTTTTCCCTAGAGTGCGCCGACATGGTGTGATTACTGATCTTCGTATTACTGACCAAGCTGTGTACTTCATCATAAAAGAAAGGGCCGTTCAGGCGGGCATTAAGGAGTGCGCGCCTCACGATTTTCGCCGCACCTTCGCTACGAATATGCTAGATCGAGGTGTCGACGTTCTCACGGTGCAATACGCTCTAGGCCATACCAACCTAGTCACCACACAACGCTATGACCGAAGTGCGGAAAGGCGCCTGGAGGAGGCGATGAAAAGAATATGAAACAACAGAGCAGTGCTTCACCCCAAGCTATGGGTGTCATCTAACAGTGACATAACGTTCAACACCAGCCACGATGGCCTAGCTGGCAAGATAACCGTGACGCTAACGCCAGGTCAGCTCGAGGTGTTCTGGAGCGATCCGGCTGCAGCTTTTGCCAGTGTCTATGGTATTACCCGGGGAGACTGCCTCGCCTGGCAAGCAGCCGGGTACATGGCGCAGTGTGCCGAGCTGACCACGAAGGGGTGGCAATGCCGGAACCCAGTCCATGGTGGCCATCCTGTAGCAACCCCAGATCGATGGGTAGCCATGCGCGGCAAATACAGCCTAATTCATCAGGAAGGGGTCAGCAAATGACTGGTCAGCGAGAAGTAAACGGTTTATGGAGCATCGGACCTCTCTACTCCCGTCACCCTGCGACCGACCCTCGAGATGTTTTCGTTGGTGGGAAGAACCCCAGCCAAGCGGAAAGTGATTTTGAGAATGGCATCGCTCGCATGGGTGGGTTTTGGCGCCAGCCATCTTATGTGGGGGCCTATCTGACTGCAGCCTCTTTGCTCGTTGAGCAAGGGCAGGCACGTGGTAGCTTCGATGAGATAGGATTACCAGCTTTTTATCTTCAGCGTCACGCTGCGGAGTTGATTCTTAAAAGGCTACTGCAGTGGTGTTTTGAGATTATTGAATGTCGGAACCAGATCAAACCTGGGCAGGCTATTATGATTACAAATCGGCATCGCCGTTCTCTAAATAATGAGCATGACCTGCGGAAAATTCTGAATAGTCTGAAAAAGGCAGCCAAGCTAGCCGATGAGAAAATTCCTCCAGAGTGCTTGGCACAGCTAGTTGAAACCATCAGCTCTGTGGAGGCTTCACCGCACTGGTCCCGCTACCGAGTTGATTCTCGCAGCACACAGAAGAAGCTATGGGAAACCACGGAGATAGTTATTCCAGTTGCAAGCCTTCAGACCCAATTGGATCTTGTCGCCAGTGACGTGCTGGCGCGTAGCCTTGAGCAGGAATGTTATGAAAACGAGCTGTATAGTACCTGGGCTGGATTGACGTCAGCCTTAGAGGGATCACAGTAGCCAGCTCAGTCAATCGGCTTGTCGGCTATTCATATCGTACATTGACAGTTCTCACGGGGTTCGTATGGCTGGTCGCCAAAACTGAAACCCTGTAATTTCCGACGCCATCTGATCAATGAATTGATCTGCTGAATTTGTCATGAATTCCGTAATTAACCAGTTCGATGTGCCGTAGAGATGTCTCTCTAGGCCATTAGGATCGTAACGGGCTAATTCGCTCAGCCGATGCATCGCAGCAAATATAATGGTAAGACCGTGGCGCTCAGATGGTGGGTTGCTGCTCAGATTTCGTTTGATGTACCACAAGTCGCGATTCCCAGAGATAGGAACTATGATCCGACGAGTCTTGCTGTGATATGTGCCTAGCCGCTTTTGGGCCAAGAGTTTTTCAGCCTGTGGGGCTTTACCTCGCCACCAATTGAAGCGCTTTTTTCGGCGAATATATGTTCTACCGTCTTCAGTGAACCATTCAAAAGAGTGAGGGATATTTCTGAGCATCCGACCATCTGCATATCTGGGCGACACTTCAGCCTGGAACCAGCATTCACGAGCCTTGGGGTCTGGATGTTTTACGTAGCAAGCACTTTCTAACGGTATGAAGAGCTCTGGGGCCGACCTGAAGGTATGCAAGAATGCTCTATGCACAAAAGGTACATTCCAGAGTAAGTCTTTGAGGTTGTACTTTTCGGCGGTGTGCGTGACGGTGCTTTCGCCGAGATACGTACACAAAGCTGGCAAGATACCGCCAGACTTAAAAGTTATGGCCTCATTAGCCAAGCTAGCCTTGGCTTTTGCTGGCCTATCTCCGGTTACACCATGATTCTCTGCATGTGTGGCGCCTCGAACCACCAGAAGAGCTTTGGTTGCGTTCAAAAAAGAGTAATAAAGGGACAGTGGCGACGCTTCAACATCCATATACTTAGCGGCTTCATGGAACCTTAGTGCCTGTGACCAGAAGGATAGTGCCTCACTCTTATTCTGTCGCTTAAGCCAAAGCTCTACGAAGCTCCATGGATCTCTTGTGAGTACGCTCTCAGATGCGAAGTCAGGGTGGTTGATAGCTTTGTGCATCCATACCCGACGATTGCCAATTTTAATATTTTCTCCAAGCACTTTCGCTCCTTAAGAGGCTGTACTGCGGGATATTAGGCTAAAATCTGTAGTATGTTTGGTCGTCATCAGCCTTAGCGAGCCTTTTAAGGTAGTTTCGTTCTCATTCATTTATGATTTTAGCTTTCGCGGGCCTGTGAACCTCGTCAGTTTCTGGCTAAGCATCATGCCAGATGTTACACCCACCAAGCCAATCCCTGTTCTGATCGACCAGTCATGATCAAACTTTACTAGCAATAAACCTGTAAATAGCAGGAGGCACATCACTACAATATTGCGATTCCAGTCAAGACGATATGGGCCGAGATCATGACAATGAAAATACTGCTCCTGACTGTCCTTGGCCATTCGAGCGAGATGAGCCTGCAGATCAAGAGTCCTATCGATTTCCTTCCGTGTTCTGGCTGGTCGATGAAGCCGGCGCTCGTAAATCGCCAATCGCACCATCTTTTCATCTGGTAGATGATCTATATTCTGCCAGCTCGTTGTCTTTACGCCGTAAGCATCAAGTATTTTCCTTGCAATGTTCGGACGCCGCAGTACCTGAATGTAGCGACCATCGAGCATTGCTAACCATTCGTCACGTTCATCGCTGGGCTCAATTATCGGAGTTAAGCTCAAGTCTGGTGTATGGGAGGAGGTAGGAAGGGTGGCGTATCCTGTTGATTGATCACGACCAAGATCTCAACCAACACGAGTGGATACGCCATGGCCGATTCTACCCTCCGGACTCTTTCACAACCAGAACCCCAGGTCGCTGACCCGCTGCACGAGCTGCTGCGCCAAGGTGCCCGTGACCTGATCGCCAAGGCCGTCGAGGCCGAGTTGGCCACCTTTCTGGCGCAGTATGCCGATCAGCGGCTCGACGATGGACGCCAGGCCGTGGTCCGCAACGGCTACCTGCCCGAGCGCACGGTCCAGACCGGGATCGGGGATGTCAGCGTGCAGGTGCCCAAGGTGCGTGACCGCAGTGGCGGTGGCGCTCGCTTCAACAGCAGCCTGCTGCCGCCCTATCTGAAGCGAGCCCGCAGCATCGAGGAGTTGATCCCTTGGCTCTACCTGAAGGGGATCTCCACTGGCGACTACCAGGAGGCGCTGGCGGCACTGCTGGGCGACCAGGCCAAGGGTCTGTCGGCCAACACTGTGTCACGGCTCAAGAAGCAGTGGGAGGACGAGCATACCGAGTGGCGAAAGCGGGACCTGTCAGACCGTCGCTACGTCTACTGGTGGGCCGACGGGGTGTACAGCAACGTGCGCATGGATGACCGCCTGTGCCTGCTGGTGATCATCGGGGTCACCGAGCAGGGCCGCAAGGAGTTGGTGGCCGTCGAGGACGGCTTCCGCGAGTCGGCGGACAGCTGGAAGACCCTGCTGACAGGCCTGCGAGAACGCGGCCTGACCCAGGCTCCCAAGCTGGCGGTGGGCGACGGCGCCATGGGGTTCTGGGCGGCCCTGAGCAAGATTTACCCGGAGACCGACCATCAGCGCTGCTGGGTTCACAAGACGGCTAACGTGCTGAACAAGCTGCCAAAGTCAGTACAGCCCAAGGTCAAGGCCGACCTGCATGACATCTGGATGGCCGAGACCCGCGACGAGGCGCACAAGGCCTTCGATCGCACGCTGAAACGCTTCGAGGCCAAGTACCCCAAGGCGATGGCGTGCCTGGCCAAGGATCGGGAGGAACTGCTGGCGTTCTACGACTACCCGGCAGAGCACTGGGTGCATATCCGCACCACCAACCCGATTGAGTCGACCTTCGCCACGGTCCGCCTGCGGAGCAAGCGCAGCCGGAACTGCGGCTCCAGAGCGACGACCCTGGCGATGGTCTTCAAGCTGCTCCAGAGCGCCGAGAAGCGCTGGAAGCGCATCAAGGGGTTCAGCAAGCTGGAACTGGTCGTGAACAACGTCCGGTTCCAGGATGGAGAGCAAGTAACCGATCAGTCAGACAGGACTGCCGCCTGACCGCCATCCACCAGATTTGACTATAACTCCAATTATCGTAATTCGAGATGGAGCTGGATAATCAGCTTCCTGAACCCACGCTGCTATAGCCGGTTGATCATGCGATCGCATAAAAGCGACCCTGTGTTTTCCCTCATGAGCAATGAATATCCCAAGTGGCTTGTACCAGACATATAAGGCGTTATCCCTTGAGCCAAAGTAGGTCGCGTAGCGCTCGATCCTATTCACCACCTCCTCTGGTGGCACGTTCTCAGGATGCCCTTTGATGCTTGCCCCAATAACATGTTTTGGATCTACAAAGGCTCGATAAGCCTGTCCATTCTGGTCTTCCCAGTTTAAAAAAGGTATCAGCACAGCTATTAATGAATCTGGGTGTAGTGCGCAGGTTCCTCGATCATTGTCCACTATGTCATTAAGCAACGGTTGCCCAATTGTCTTACGTGCGTATCTATCCAGCTCGACCTTAAAAGTAGCAAGCTCTTTAACTACGTCTTCATGACCAATTGAAACAGGTTGCTTGATGAGATTCAGTGGGGGATGGTCGGGTTCAGGCACTGCTGATGACTCCGTGTTGACTGGCTCAGAAAGGTGGGGCTGGTTTGACATAATTCGGGGAGCTATTTGCTCCCCGGGTGTCAGCTGGCTAGGAAGTGCTGTCTCCAAAATGCACTCGAAAGGAGTTTGGGTCCAAGATTCCCCAGCCTTCAAGTGCGTAATAGCCCATTGCACCTTCAGGTGAGCTAGGGTCACGAATAAAGAGGATTTTTACCTTAAACTCTTCCCGGATCGAAGTCAGCTGCCGTTTAACCGTGCCAGCCGGGATGCCCGTAGCTTCAGAGATGTCCTGAAGGCTTGGGCGATCCATGTGGTCAATAGCACGGATAATGTCGTATTTTCGCTGTGTGTCACGCGATAGGCTCGGCATAGAGGTCAGTCCTCACCCTCGACACCAAGTAGCTGAACGTCAGAGACTCTTACCCTCAGTGTGTCTTTTTCATCATTATCTAGTCGAACCCAGCAATAGCCAGGCTCATGATCGATACGATCAGTCTGTAGCATGCCACTACGTTGTGCGCCCTTCACGGTAACGCCTACCACGACCCGAGCCCGGGTGGGCTCCTTTGCCATTACTGGCGCTGGTGTATCAAGTTCGGCGCCAGCAGCCTTTTTAGGCTGGGGTTGCTCAGTATTAGTGGCCGATTTAGGTCTCGGTGGCTTTTCCTGTGCAACATCCCCCTTACCAAGAGAGGAGTCATCTTTCTCGTTAAACTGGGGCGGCATTGCGGGCTGGACATCATCAACAGTGTTCCCCATGCCAGAGTTTCCAGCGGAGGGGGATGAGTCGAATCCGCTCAGTGGTGGCTGGTCATCATTCGTCCCTAGAGCTGGCGCTGGAACCTGAGCCTCCATGGGAACTGTTTCAGGGTCTTCAGCCAGAGTGCCACCCTTTGCCTGTTTCAGCAGCTCACGGCAGGCTTTTCGGCTGATTCCGTCTACTAAGGCCTTTTCGCAAATGCGTTCAGCCTTCTCTGGCGCAATTTGATAAATCTGCCTGAGCGAATTCAGCGATTCGGGGTCAGCCGTGACATCTTCCTCGTATAGCTTCTGTACGCATTCGGGGAGCTTGAGCAGCGATAGGTGCTGCGAGATATAACCACGCGATTTACCTAGACGCTTAGCCACATCGACGGCCTTCCACTTAGCGTCAATGAATTTCTGAATCCCCTTGGCGATTTCCATCGGAGTCAGGTTTTCCCGCTGAATGTTTTCAATCAGCTCGCCGGCTGTTTCGTCCAGCTCCTCCTGGTCCTTTTTGTTGACGATCGCCTCAACCGGCACACCGGCCAGTTTACATGCACGCCAACGGCGCTCACCTTTCTGAATTCGATACTTACCGTTAGCATCCTTAGGAGATACGATGATCGGCTGTTCCTGGCCATGCGACTTAATTGAGTCGGCTAGCTCCTCAATACCGCCGAATTTCTCTCGGACTTGGCCATTTTTCGGCACCACTTCAGCTGTATCCAGCACCAATACTTCCTTGGCGCCTTTAGAGCGGCGTGAGAGGCTTTGCAGGTTGTCTAGTTGTCCTAATGCCATGTCAGCCCACCTTTTCCATGAGTTCTTCGATAACTGCACGGATCTCTTTGCCAGCCTCTCGTGCCGATGTCTTTTTTATGCTCCAAACGGGTACGCCATTGAGGTTGGCCACGTCGAGTTGCCCTCTAACGCCAATCTCAGATTTGTAGACCAGATCCGGCACCGCCTTGCGAAGCTCATCTCGCGTGATCATGTCCTCCTCGAAACCGCGTTTGAGGTTATTGATCACCATCCCGGTGTTTTCCAACTCGGGATTCAGCTCCTCCTGAACGCTTATGATCGTGTTCAGCAGACCCTCTACGCCATCCAGTGCGAAACCACTTACTTGCACCGGACAAATGACATGAGTGGACATAGTGAGTGCAGCTACTAGCTTACGGCCCAAACTAGGGGGGCAGTCGACAAGCACGTAATCGTAATTATCCAGTATGCCGCTAGCCTTCAGGTTTGTGATCGGGTTGACCACACAGTTGAGCGGTAGGGACTCAATCTCAGATAGCTCTGGATCGTTCTTGGTTGTCCAAATCAGATCCATTCCGCGCACGCACTTCATCGGCTGGATTTCATGCATGTTCTCATCGAACAACCGGACTGATGGTGTGCCTGTATAGGTTGCCTCATCGCTCTGGCTCAACCGGCTAGATGTGTTGCCCTGTGGGTCGAAATCAACTGCTAGTACGCGATAGCCCGCCTCCACGAGGTAGAAGACTGTTTGAAGGCAAATGGTCGATTTTCCGACCCCGCCTTTCTGATTGGAGAAACTGATTATTTTGGTCATGGAGTTCCCGGTAGCCGACCTGGAAAAAGACAGGTTGAGAATGTCCTTGTGCAAACGGCGGCGATCCTTGCCAAGTTACGCATGCGAAACATGATAATCCACATAAACTGATACGGCAAATAGTATAAACCGATCTATCTAGCGCATAAAAAAGGCCTGGACAGAGCCAAGCCAAAGACAGGATATGAGTAGGGTTCAGGCTGCTTTAGATGCCTGAACAGCATCCTCAGGGGTATCCTCTAGCGTAGGGACTGATTCACCCCCTAGTAGGGTTATCAGCTCCTCGACAACGGCCGCAAGAGCTGGGATGTGAATATGGGCATCCGCATCAAACCTTGATGCTTCATCATCACCCGAATCAGCATGCTCAAGCAGTGCATCATCGAATTTGATCTTCTTTAGGCCTAGATCATCCTGAAGCTGCATCGCCAGTTGACCTGTCCGAGCAATCGAAAGGGCTGAACAGATGCGGCCTCCATCAAGGTGCTGCTGTATCTCGTCACTATCGAGATCGACCTCCGAAACCTTAATCACACCATCATTGCCAGAAGGCGATTCGAGCTGGCAGAACTCTCCAAGAGCCCAGCCTTCAGCACGCTCAGTCGAGGCAGCCAACCAACGGGTCATCAAAGCTGTTGGACGATCGCTAGTTGCCATTGGCGTGACTTTGAGCGATCCCAGTGTAAGGCGCAACAGATCGAGTGCTTCTTCTGCTTTCTTACGACTGGCAGCGTCAATGAGTATCCATTTACGCCTGATGTCGATAGCCATCAGAAAATGCCCGGTTCGCTTCAGGGAGGTGGGCAGTAGCTCTTCGTATACCTGCTCTTTGAGCAATTGTTTCTCCGCACGGCGCAGGTGACTTCCTGAGGCCTTCTCCATTTCAGCCGCCCTCTCCTCCACCAGCTATTTGACCGCGGCTACTGGGAGCAAACGCTGCTACTGCCGAAAGCGAAGAATGAGATATTGAGACTGGAGTGTGTATGCCAATACTTCACCGCAAACAGCCGACCACCCTACCCTTCGAGCCTCTGTGGGCGCGCAGGCCCTGGAAAGTTTTTTTCGATGAGGCTGGTCATTTCGTCAGCCCCAAAGAATGAGCTATGTGCCCTATATGACAGTGCGTTGTCGAACACGATTAGGCCCTACGATCTTATTATTTTAGGCAAGGGAGCATGGTATTTAAATGGTGAAATAATAGATAACGGTATAACTCCCCCCCTCCCCTAGGCGCTATAGTAAACTGGCCAGTCATTTACCTCGGATAGTCAAGCGCTTCAACACCCAAGGCCTCTCGGAGAAAGGTGTTGGCTGCCCTCCTCCCAACGTTATCTCTTTGCGGATAGTCGCTGATTCAGCCGCATTGTTCCAACACAGCTGGTATGCCGCGAGGACGGGTTGGTAGTCGACCACTCCGCCCTCACGGAGGCAGCGGAGTATGAAGCGCTGATCTTCTTTGGTAAGGGGAAGCTCATTCAGCTGGTCCAGTCGGTTATCATTGCTATCCATATTATATCTATGCCAGACGACGAATTATATTAAATTCAAGCAGAATGAAACATTTAGTGTTTGCCACTTGACTAAGGGATGTACAACCGTTGCCCATTGCCACTATAGCTGGCGCTTATAGTCTCCCGAGCTGTATGGCCATAATCCACGACCCCATGAACCGCCTCTTCCATCCGCCAGTGATTTCCATCCCGCGGGGCGAGGCTAACTCTCGCCAAGCCAGGGGGAAGCCTTACAGTGAAACAATGTAGATGGATGTCATCCAGGCCTTCAATCATCTTGAGATTGATCTCATCAATCTGATCCGTCTCGACCGCATACACTGTGTAGCTCCCATCCAGGCCAAGCTGTTCCTTGGCCACGGTGGTCAGCAATTCATCGAACTTCAGAGGGGCATCTGAAATGACCTTGGTATCAATCATCCTTCACCTTGTCCCCACTGAGTGCCACCGTTCGGGCTGTTTATGCGATGGTCTGTCAGCAAGCATAGGCGCCGCCCATCGACCCATAGCTCTCGAAAAATACCCTCGTGGGTATACACACCTACAAGCACATCTAAAGGCTCTTCGTAGTACGTGGATGAAGGTGCCAGGGTGCTATCGTTGAATGGCTCTTGACGGACTTGTAACGCTACAGCAGTTTGCCTGGCCAGCGGCACGCTCTTGTTCTTCATGCCCCATTTCCATGAGACACGATCTTTAGGCTTGAAACGCTCGTGCGATTGCTCTTCGTTTAGGAGATCCAGTGCCAGGCTAATTGTCATCTTCGTGATAGCTGGGTCACTTGGATCAACTTGGTCAGCATCCATCGACTGCTTACGCAGGCCGGATATTACGCGCCCCAAAGAGGCGAGCCAACTTTTGTTGCCTTGCTTCATGCATCTATCCTCGGAGTCTTTCTATTCCGCCCGACAGCCACGGCCACACCTATTAATGTCCATGCAGCAAGTAGCGTAAAACCTAAGTGGAGGAATGCTCCGTAAGGCGGTCCCAATTTGACAGAGAGATAAAGAGACGCACCAAACGCGATGAGCCACCGGAACCAATAATCAACTGACCTACTTGCGACCCAGCGCGCCTGCTCAAGCGTCAGAGGACGGTGCAGCCAGCGAAAGGGGTAAAGGGTCTTCTCCCGTGTACCACGGCCTACCTTGAGTGGCTGACGTGGAAATAGACGGTTCACGGCGAACTGCGGAAACATTCCTTCGATTGCTCGCCGCATAATACTAACAGTGCGTTGGTCTTGTAGAGACATGGGGTGCCCTCTAGCTGGGCGCCCGGACTGCCGGAGAGGGAGCCAGGGCGCATTTCTTCAAGGTGCAATAAGGTTACAGGCTACGGATTTCAGCCGCACGAAGAGCACCACGCATGATATGAGCTTCACCGTTCTCATCCTTGTAGAGCGTATTCGGTGTAGACCGGATACCCAGCTGCTGGATCAGGTTGCTGTTCTCACTCACGATGTTCATAGCTTCGGCGCTCGGGGAGCCAGACACACTGCCGCCTCCCTCAAATGTGGCCAGCACTTCGGTAGGGTTCTCGGCGTCGACTATTTGTGCAGCCTGGTGGAGCGAGCCCTCGCCCATGAAGCCTACCGGAATCCAACGGATGGTGACTTCATCCAGAACCGCCCGGGACTCTTGATACATTTTCTGGCAGTAACCACATTGAGTATCAAAGACGACATACAGAACCTTGTCGCCGCTCCCCTCTTCAACGTAGAAGGCATTTTCCTCAACTTGCGCAAGCGCTGCGGCCTCATCCTCATCTGTAAATCCGTTGTCCTGAGAGGCAGCTCGCTTCGGCATGCTGGCCAGCGGGCTATTCTCCATGTGCTGCTCCATGTGAGCCTGCGTCAAGTTTTCGCCACCCTCGCCCAGAATCATCCCGATAAAGGCATGCGTACCATCCTCAGTGGTATAGATCACATTAGTGTCGTTCTCGACACTAATAACCCAGCCATTGATGCCATCTAGGCCGGTATCGAATGTTTTGTCGACCTTGGCTCCAGGGATGCCCAAATCGGACACGGCCTTGGGAAGCTCTAAGCTGGAGCCGGCATTGTCGTCATTGGCGACGGTAGTTCCCGCGAAAAGTGCGGAGGCGACTGCAACAGCGGAGGCGATCAGGGTAAGGTGTTTCATCAATAAGCTCCTTGAGCAAAGTTAAGCGCCAGTGGTGCTGGCGTAGTCTTCGCCATGCAGGGCATGGCCACATCAGGTTCTAATCATCTGCTGTTTATGGCAGCAGCTCTTCAATTCCCGCCTCGCGCTGCGAATCGGCACGCTCACGCGCTTGCTGGTTAGCACGACTGACCAGCTCTCGAGCCTCCTCATAAAGGTTCGATGCGCTGTAGGTGGTGTCTCCATGACGATCAAGACTTGTCTCGATCGTGGGGGCATCTGTTGGCAGGCCTAAACCAGCCAGTACGGTGTCAGTGATGTCAGGAATAGTGCCGTCCAAGACGGCTGCTTGACGGACGATGACCAAAGCGCCATCTGCTGCATCAACGATCGCTGGGCGAACGCCATTGTCGACGCGAGCCAATGTGGATACGGCTGAATCTCTTGCCTCACCGTCCCCTAGCAGCTCACTGGCTGCTGCACGGCGAGCATTAACGTATTTGGCCGTATCGAATGTCACCACGGCTGGTGATTCAGCGTTTGACGAGGCCCATGGGAGGTCTAAGGGAATGACGGTTATAGCGAACGCCATCGCACCCAGCACACCACCTGCCAAAGGCAATACCCTAGCCAAGGGGTGCTGAAATCGGGATCTGGTTTTTTGGTCTGTCTCGCTCATGTGCCTGCCTATCGTCTACGCATGAAAAAGCCCCAGGAATAAACCAGGGGCTGTGAATAGAACATCAAAAGGGAAATTCCACTCCTTCGTCTCCATCACCTGCAGCACCAGCGCTACGCGGATCACGGAGGATGCGGCAAGTGTCCACCATAAGGTTGGTATACACAGTGCCGTTATCAGCCTTACGGAAGGACAATTCGCCCTCGACAAAGACCAACTGACCGCGCTTCAAGCGATCCTTCATAACCTCGGCGAAGCGACCACCAAGGATGCAGTTAAGCCACATCGGATCATCACCCACTTTCTTGGCCATGTTGATACCGAACCGAACGTAAGTTTTGCCATTGCCGTTGGTCCGAACTTCTGGTTCGCCAATGTGACCAATCTGTAGAGTCTGTCCCCACATGTTCAAATCTCCTCTCTCTCACATTCCCAACGTAATGGGTCTCGTTGGGGGATAGGGGCGCTACTGACACTAAGGAGCGAACCTGGGCGGTTTATTTTCCTAACGCATGAAAAAGCCCCCTGACTCAGATGAGTCGAGGAGGCTTTGAAGTGGTCACCTCGGGAGGTGACGAACGATTCTTGCCTTGGGCTGGAGATAACTCCAGTGCGCCAAGTTAAGGAGGAAGTTACCAAAAGCTCTCTTGGTGAAGCTCACAATGAATGTATCTTCGGCGCTCTCTATGGCCTGTAAAGTGCTTTCCCGATGCAATTTGCGATCAGGGCGACGCACCTGGATGACAGGTCCATCCTCGACAGAGAAAGCGAACCCCTCAAGCTCACCAAGCGAGAAGACCTCGAAGGCCACATTCACATCCGTTCCCAAGTCAGCCATTTGACGTGGCGTTGGCTGGCGCCAGCGGCGACCGGCCTCACGAGGCAGAATGAAAAGAGAGCCTTGCGCTGAGTCGATGGCAAACGCCACCTTATCAGCACGGAGGTCATCTAATTGCAGCCCGCCGAACTCACGACCAAAAGCTATGGCATCTTCTTGATTAATAATCAGCTCAATATTCATGTCGCTCTCTCCTCTCATTCCTGCGATGCAGGTCTCAAAAGGAGATAGGGCGGGGACTGCCATAAGTGGACAGCTAGAGCGCCTGTAAAATGTTTCGCATGCAGAACATCCCTAGGCTGTAGAGGTAGTTTTTTACGGGGTTAAGAAAGGGCAAGCGACAGAATAAAAAAGTTCATCGCATTTTGCCGGGATATGCGACTTTGATCTTCAGAAAGAAATACGCCGTGTCCCGGTAGCCGTAAGCCATTCGCTTGATGACTTTGATGTGATTGTTCATTCCTTCCAGGGCGCTGGTGTTGAGTCGATAAAGGGCACTGGCAACGATACCTTCTAGGTGCTTGGCGAAAGCAACCAGCGACTTGAGCCCACTGTCGATGGCCATTCCAAACTACGCTTTACAGCGTCGGCGGGCCTCGGCTTCACTAGGTGCGTACCATAGCTCTTTGAGTTAGCTCTTAAGCAGGTAGACCGTGGTCAGCGGCTCTTTGGCGGCTAGCAATACATCCAACTTGACGGCCTGCTCAGGGTCCAGGTTGGTGCGGTTGCGCAGGAGCAACCAGCGACTGCGCTTGATCACACGCCGGCCAGCATGGTTCTCGCGTAGCCGGTTTGCCTGATAGACCCGCACCCGGTCGATCACCTCGCGACCGAACTTGGCGACCACGTGAAACAGGTCGTAAACGACCCTGGCTTTTGGGCAGTGTTGCTTGGCTTCCATGTCCATTGCCGTATTCATGCCCATGGCGACCGCTTCTTTTTGCTGACAGGTATCCCTGTCCAGCCATTCGAAGGCAGCGCATGCGCATGAACGCCCCTCGCCGACCCACAGGACTTGCTGTGTGTCGGCGCAAATAGCCACCATGGCATAGTGGTTCCCCTTGTGCAGGACAAACTGACGCCGCACCCGGGTCAGGTCTGCCTGGGCTGTCTCATGACTCAGGCGCCGATGATCCATAGTCTTGACCGTATACCATTGAAGCCCCACCAGCTCGGCCACATGCTTGATAGGTGAAAGTCGAACCAGGGTTTCGACCCAGCTCACCATGGCGCAGGTCAGTGGCTGACGTCCGGCTAGCCAGGCAATACGCTCTCATCGGGGGCCGCAGGCCGGACGACGTACTCGGCGCACAGGGATGTCTAGCCATACGCGATACTGGAACAGGTCGCGCTCACGCACACGGCGATAACTGACATCATGAATGAGCCAGGTGGATTGGCCACAGCGACTGCAGCAGGGCGGGTGTGAGGCGGTGAGTTTGAGCTTGATCAGCAGGCCATTGGCGCCGAGTGATTCATAGCAAACCAACTCGAAGTCTTCCCAGAACAAGGTAAGCAAACTAGCATCCATGGCACGGCGGTGGTCTGGTTGGGACATTTTTTTGGCTTAAACCTTTCTACCGCCGTCATTCTCGTTTACGGGTGCTATCCTGCAGTGAAACCTGAAAATGGTTTGGAACTCTTATCCTCAGTTGCCAAATAAAGATCTCAATGCTTAGGCATGAGGTCTAGCCATCTCAAGTTGCCGCTATCAGGCTCTCCTAGAGCATCGAGCCTATGTCTGAGGCCCCCGTTGGGTAGGCAAACATTGTCGTATTGAGGTCCGTGGTGGTGAGCCCATGACGAATGGCCAGCGCGAATACGTTGATGACTTCATCCACGTTGGGGCCGACGAGATGAGCGCCCAGTACCTTATCTGTCTCTTCTTCGATAAATATCTTGAAGCCATAGACCGGCTCGGCGGCCTGACGGGCGGTAAACCAGTTGTGTGTGTGTTGACTCGAGACGCGGAATTTCAGCCCTTGCTCACGGGCCTGCGCTTCGTCGAGACCGGCGGAGGCGATAGGCGGAATGGTGAAAGCGACACTCGGCACCCCTTTATAATTCGGTGTGCTACGTTTGCCATCGATCAGGTTGGCGGCCACCACCTTGGCATCGTGACTCGACACGGGGGTCAGGGGCGGCCCCACCTGGGCGGCATCGCCTGCGGCATAAACGGCGGGGTTCGAGGTACTTTGCAGATGCTCATTTAGCGATAACCGCCCCTTCTCGGTCTCGATACCGGCCGCTTCCAGGTTGAGGGCCTTGAGGGCTGGCTTTCTTCCGGCCGCGTGCACGACTAGGTCTACATCAACCGTGCCGGTCTCGCCATTCGAGGAGGTGCGAACACGATAGCCGGAGGCCGTCTTTTCGATGGCGTCCACGTTGGTCTGGGTTCGCACATCAATGCCCTGATCACGGAAGGATTCCATGAGCCAATCGACCAGGTCCGGATCGAAGGGCTTGAGCATCCGCTCGCCGTGCTGTAGGACGGTGACTTGAGCTCCAGCCCGGGCAGCCAGGTGAGAAAACTCTGCGGCAATATAGCCCCCGCCGACCAGGGCAATCCGCGGCGGCAAAGTAGCCAGTTCCAGAAATTGTTCGTTGTCTATGAGGTGTTCTTCGCCTGGAATACCCAGGGTGGCTGGCTCGGCTCCCGTGGCAATCAGGATATGCTGTGCTTCAAGTACCTGGTCCTCAACCTCAAGGCGGTTGGGGCCGGTAAAACGCGCCTGTCCATGGTAGGTATCGATGCCCTTGTCGCTGAACATGGCCTGGTGTTTTTCAGGCACAGGATCGGTAAACTCTCGCTTGAAGCGTAGCAGCTCGGCCCAGTCGATACGGACCTCTCCCTCCACGCCCTTGCCTTGCATGCGGTGAGCATGGTCCAGCGCCTTGGCCCCCTGGATCATCATCTTCTTGGGGTCGCAGCCGCGCAGGGCACAGGTGCCCCCAAAGGGGCGGGAGTCGATGATCGCAACACGCCAGTTGGCGGCTTGGGCACGCATGACGACTATTTTAGCGGCGGTGCCGGTACCGATAGCGACGAGATCGTAGGATGCTGCCATCTTGTTTACTCCTTTGCGTAGCGGCGACTTGGTAGCCGCTAGTCGCCGCGTTGAAGTCATCGCTGTCCAGGCTTCGTTCTACCGTGGCCCGAACAGCGATACCCTGGAAATGCGTTATTCCCCTCTGAACCGTGCCACTTATTCGGGGATCAGTGGCATGTCTTTCGGCTCCACGGTGGGCAAGGGGGCCATTAGCTTTTTCTCTACCGCGATTTCATGGAATGTGACATGCCAGCGGTTGGCCCGGTGATAGTTTCGAATGAAGGCGTCCCGAATATCCGTGCGCTGGCTCATGCTGGCGTAGTTGTGCCAGAGCGTCATGAACGCACGCGCCGCGAACCACTGGGCATTCACGATCATCCGGTCATTGGCGACACAGGTATCCTGATCGGGCACCTAGTCAGGGCTCATGGTTTCTTCAAGCGGCGCCGGCAGGGCGTAACCGCCAACTTCCAGAATCTTCTTCATCTCATGGATGTTGGGGTTGCATACATCCTCAAGGTAGGTCTTGATCGCTTCCTTGATTTGCGAGTCTTTCGTCGCGGCGAGGTACAAGTTGCACTGCCCCATGCAAACGACTTCACGCCGAAAGCCCTCGACGACGGCCACGTACTCGCTTGCGGAGAGGCTGTTTCTTCCCGCCCCCGCTTGAGCATAGTAGCGTTCGGCGTAGTCACTGTAGGACGTGCGGCCTTCGGGGCGGCCTATTTCCACTTCAGACATCGTCGTTGCCTCCTTTCATTGACATTGGAGAGCCTCTTGCTCCGATAAATCAACGGCCATCCTGCAGGTATTCATGGGAGCGAGCTGGCAGGGATAGGCCCTCCTCACTCGTTGGCGAATCTGAAAATCCTGACCTTGCTGACTTCAACGTAGACCTGTAGTTATTACAGGGACAAGGTGGTTGTTGTTTATGTCTGGTAACTGAAGAAGCCAGCCTGCCCAAGGTCGACTCGGTAGCCTTGTGGGCAGGGGCAGACTTTGTCTGGCTCGCCTCACTTGCCTGGCCAGGAGGTCGGGTGCAGTTCCAGAACTGTGTCACGAACCCCGGCCTCCTTGACCGAGGCAGCGCCGCCAAGGCGCATTGGTTGCGACCGAGGACAGGCTTGAAGCAGTACGCCGGACGCAATCCGCATGGGTGCCGTCACGCTACCTTATTCGTAGAGCTGTATATGCAGGGCACGGTTGATCAGCGCAAGATGGGTAAAAGCCTGCGGGAAGTTGCCAAGGAACAGGCCCGTCGTCGGATCGCTCTCCTCGGCATAGAGCCCCGCATCGTTGGCGTTGGCGTTGGCCAGTAACCGCTCGAACAGGGCGCGAGCCTCCTCGGCTCGACCAAGCATTAGAAGTATATCGACCAGCCAGAAACTACAGATCAGAAACGCATCTTCGCTGCCGGAAAGCCCATCCGAAGCCAGGTAGCGGTGTACGACATCGCCATGACATAGGTGCTCTTCCACTGCTGCAGCCGTCAGTTCAAGTACGGCCTTGTCGATAGGAATGCCCATCAATGGGATCAACAAAAGCGCGGCATCGAGATCGTCATGACCGAAGGCCTGCGTGAGGTAGCCGCCACTGAGCTTGATCCCCTGAGTCACGATGGCCTGGAATATGCCATCTCATGCCAGTTCCCAGGCGGGCTGAGGACCCAGCAGGCGCAGTGTGCGGTCGAGTGCGACCCAGGCCATGGTATTTGTAGACGTGATGACGCGGTTCCCCACGCATTTCCTAGATCCCTTGATCGGGTTCGTGCCAGTGGGCGGCGACATGATCGGCCATTTCTCGAACAAGGGTCGCCAACGTCACATCAAGGCTTGTCACCCCGCGCAGCAGGACAGTTGTTTGACGTCCTTGGTAAAGGTCTGGGCACAGAGCTTGAGCCCCTCGACCATAGTCAAGTAAGGAAAAAGCTCATCAGCGATGTCTTGTACCGTCATCCCGGCACGCAGGGCCATGACCGCCGTCTGAATGAGCTCGCCGGCTTCGCCGGCCACGGCCTG
This sequence comes from Vreelandella sulfidaeris Esulfide1, assembly GCF_054072535.1. NCBI lineage: Bacteria > Pseudomonadati > Pseudomonadota > Gammaproteobacteria > Oceanospirillales > Halomonadaceae > Vreelandella > Vreelandella sulfidaeris. The sequence continues at coordinate 28,235 of NZ_JBSVSF010000002.1, forward strand.
GACCCCGAGCAGGCGCCCGCTGTCGCGTTCGGCGACGATCTTGATGAAGCCGCCGGTCTCAAAGTTGACCAGCGCACGGGGCACGTTATCCAGGGTCAGGGTCCGGCTGTCGGTAGCGAATCCTTGAGCCTCGGCCTCGGCTTCGGACAAACCGACGGTTGCGATCTGCGGGTCGGTGAAGACCACCGCCGGCATGGCACTCAAGTCCAGGCGCGCCTCGCCCCCCGTCATATTGGTGGCGGCGCGGCTGCCGCCCGCAGCGGCGACATAGACGAACTGCGGCTGGTCGGTGCAATCCCCAGCGGCATAGATAGTGGGTACGGTGGTACGCAGAGAATCATCGACCAGAATCGCTCCGCGGGCAGTCTCTACGCCGATGGCGTCAAGGTTCAGCGTTTCGATATTAGGCGTGCGGCCCGTCGCGACCAGCAGCTTGTCGGCCTTGATGCCCCCCGTGTCCGTCGTGAGCACGAACTCATCATCGGTATGCACCACCTGGCTGATCTGGACGCCTCGTAATACATCAATGCCCTCGGCCTGGAAAGCGGCTTCCAGGGCCTCGCCAATGGCCGGGTCCTCGCGGGAGAACAGGCGGCTACGCGCCAGGATCGTCACTTTGCTGCCCAGCCGCGCGAAGGCCTGGGCCAACTCCACCGCGACCACCGATGCCCCGATCACCGCCAAACGCTCGGGAAGGGTGTCGCTGGCCAGGGCGTCGGTCGAGGTCCAATAGGGCGTGCCAGCCAGCCCCGATACCGGTGGAATGGCGGGACGCGCGCCGGTCCCGATGAAGACACGATCGAAAGCGACCTCGCGCTCGCTGCCATCGTTCTTGTCAACAATCAGGGTCTGGGCATCACGGAAGCGGGCCCTGCCGCGGATAACCGTAATGGCCGGGTTGCCTTCTAGGATGCTTTCGTATTTACCGTGACGTAACTCTTCCACACGGCTCTGCTGCTGGGCCAGTAAACGGCCACGATCAATGGTTGGTGCCGTTGCCGTGATGCCGTCATCGAACGGGCTTTCGCGGCGATGATGGGCAATATGCGCGGCACGGATCATGATCTTAGAGGGCACGCAGCCGATGTTGACGCAGGTACCCCCTATGGTACCTTGTTCGATCAGGGTGACACGGGCACCCCGCTCGACACTTTTCAACGCCGCTGCCATGGCAGACCCGCCACTGCCGATCACGGCAATATGTAGACCCTGTTCGCTGCCTCGGTCACTGCTGGCTCGCTCTGTGGCCTGCGTCAGATCGGCGCCGTAGCCCTTGGCACGGATCGTCTCAAGCAGACGCTCGGTACCCACCTCGCCCGGGCGCATTATTACCGCGCGGCCCTGGTCATAAGAGACCTCAGCCTCGACCCCGGGCAGTGCATTGAGCGCCGCCTGAGTCGAGTCGGCGCAACTCGTGCAGGTCATGCCGGTAACTGTAATCGTGGTTTGCATAAAAATTCCTCGGTAATCCTTTCGCACAACTCCCGCAGCCCTCGATGAACGTGGGCTAGGTGGTTACTGGGCTTGTTTAGTTTTCTCGGAGGCCAGGCGCGACGGATAGCCCGCATTGGTCGTAGCGGCGGTCAAGTCCGCCACGCTCGCCTCGGCATCTTCGAAGGTCACGGTGGCGCTTTTTTCCTCGTAGGAAACCGTGGCGTTCTCCACACCGAGCACTTGATTGAGCGCTTTCTTGACGGTGTAGGGACAGGTCGAACAGGTCATATTGTCAACAGCCAGGGTGACGGTCTGTTGAGCGGCGAAGGCCGTCCCGGCACTTGCCGCGGACAAAAAAAGCGTACCGATCAAGGTGCTAAATTTCATATAAGAAAGACTCCAGGAAAATTTGAAGGTGTATTAGCCAAGGAACAGCGGGGCGATATACGGCCAGGCAAGCACCAACACGACGAGTGCCGTCGCACCCCACAACGCTATCTTGATCACTCGCTCGGCAAGCGGCGTGCCGCAATAGCCATCCACATCACAAGCGTTGGCCCGGCAGGCGCTCTTGGGCTTGCGATAAACCTTATAAAAACCGATACCGAGCATTGCCAGGGTGAAGGCGAGAAAGAGCGGCTGGTAGGGCGCAAGCGCCGTGAGATTGCTCATCCAGGCCCCGCCGATGCCCAGTGAGAGAAATACCACCGGCAGAATGCAGCAGGCGGAGGCGAGTATCGCGCCAATGACACTACCGCTTGCCAGTAGGCCTTTGCGCCCTGATCGGCTCGTCGTGGTTTGCTCGCTTCGATCAAGCGTCTGGTCTTTACTGTCTTGCATAGTGATTCTCTTGCAATTTGGGTATTCATAGCTACTGTAGCCCCTGTAGCTACTACAGGATCAAGAGGAAAGTAGGCCATGCCATTACGCCGAGGGGAGCTAGCCAGACGAGCCGGTTGCAACATCGAGACGGTTCGGTACTACGAGCGCATTGGGCTTATGCCGAATCCGCCCCGAAGCGAGAACGGCTTTCGTAGCTATGAAGAGCGCCACCTCACACGGCTGACGTTTATCCGCCGAGCGCGCGAACTGGGATTTACGCTCGAAGAGGTGCAGGACCTTCTACGACTGGTTGATGGCGGGCATTACACCTGCGCTCAGGTACAGGAGCTTGCACTCAGGCATACCGACGATATCCAGCGCAAGATAAATGACCTGCATCGCATGCAACGCGCCTTAAAAGAAATGTCGGCCCAATGCAGCGGAGAGGAAGTTCCCAAATGTCCCATCATAGAAATTCTTTCTGAGACCTCTTAGCCGAATACCTATTACTGCGGTGTGGTTCATCTTTTACCTCTTCGCATCAGAGCGGCTTAAGGCAATCTCTGTGATTGACGTCCTCCTTCTCTTTCTCGCTGATCGGCGAAGAACCATAAAAAAGCCCCTGACCGAAAGGTTCAGGGGCTAGTGAATCATGTAGGTCTAATTGAGCAGCGTGTCACGACAGTCTGGGAAATCCCGCGGTACTCGCCGTGTTCCTTGACTCGCCCCTTCAGTACAACCTTACTCCCCTCAAGGGCCTTACCTGTTTTCCAGACAATGTACCGACCTTCGGGGTCGCAGAATATGTGCTTCCACATCAGCTCCCATCGCGTATCTGATGAAAAGGACCGCTTACGCACAACTTCCATCTCCAACTGATCGCCAGGACCTCCAGCATAGCCGAGAGCCATCATTGACTCGGTGTTAACAGCTGACTCCTCATGTCGATCGTAGGCAGTGACAGCCGCCGTCATAACGCCGACTCCGCGTTTAAGCTTAACCAAGTCGAAACGAGCATGATGAACAATCATCGTCTCGAAATCGTTATGCTCAGTCTGCAGAGGGATCACTTGCCGTGCCCAAGCTATTACCGCATCAGCCTACGCCACGTCCTCAGAGACACACGCCTTCATTCGCTTGCTGACCATCGGGACTGAACGAGCCATCTCACCCACAATTTCTGCTGTGGCCAGGTCGCCAGTTTCTTCTGCTCGAGCACGAGACACGAAGCCTCGCTCCCGAATCTGCCTTACTGCCGCGGCAACCAGCCATCGCAGCTCGACAACAGCATCTGGAGGGCGACCGCCGCATATGCCCACCTCATCGATCTCTTCCATCATATTGATAACAGAGACCAATAGTTGAGCACGGGCCATCATCGACTCAGCGCCTTGGTGGCCAAGATAGTCCTTGAGGCATGTCTTTCCGACCTCTAGGACAACGCCAATTGCCATCTCTTCCATCAGAAAGAGATAACGCCGCTCACGCCGTTTGTTGCAGTGGCTGCAGTCGCCCGTGGCGTCGCCCGATCTGTATGGCTCGGGCAATCGGCTATATGCCCACTCCAAGGGAGTGCCCCGTGCTGCCTGGTTCGCTGCCATGTCGATTCGCGCCAGCAAGCGATACCCGTCCAGCTTCGGAGGTTCGCCACTGACTGCGACTTTCACGGCAACGATCTGCTCCAGCTTAAAGTGCGACAGTCGATCTTCAAGATCCAACTTCTCACGAGCCCAGGGCTTTACAGCCTCTTCCAGCACGTTGATCTCGAAGGACGCCATGCCAAGTTTCTTTGCCTTGCGATCGAGCCGTTCTACCATTTCGCGCAGTGCGGGAAGTTGGCACTTCGGTATCCAGCAGGTGGTCTTGTCTGTCTGTGTCGTCATGATCCTTACTCCTCTCTCATTCCTGCGTAAATGCAGGACTCAAGATGAGGTAGGGGAGTAACTGACGAGCTAAGTGTTTCGCACGCGAAACAAAGAGGGTTCATAGTACTGTCGCTATGGCTGTGTCAGGCAGCGCATTTCGTCCTGTGACGAGAAAGGGTGAGCAACTGCTGTAGCCGAGAGGCCTGCCGATGCAGCCTTTGGGCTGTCGAAAAATTGTCCCATCCTGACTGAAAGCTACCCTCTCGATTCAGCTCCTCAATCTGAACTGCCGTTTCGGTCCATTGGCTAGGAGGCATTGTGTCCACGAGCCAGCCCCCTCGTTCGTAAAGGTCTATAACAACCCCACCACTATTGCAGATACGCATGATCAAAGGCCTAAACAATCCTTCATATACGTCTTCGGCTTCACTCGATGCCTGATAAAACTCAGCAAAACCAGCCTCAGCCAGCTCACGCAGTTTGTAATACTCAGTGTATGGAGGTACAGCCACAGAACGTGAGGTTTCCTTCTCAAAGAATGCGAGCCCTGGCGCGTGATCGTACATGTTCATCTTCACCTCACCCTCAATGGTGATCGAGGCGCCGGTTGCGGGCAGCACATTAGTGCCGAACGCTTGATCAAAATAGCCGGCCAAACTAGCAGCGATATTTTTCTGTAGCTCTCGAAGAAACAAGCGGTCTTCATGCGTTAAGTCAGTCATAACGGCTTCCATTTGGCTAAGGTGAGTTTCAGTATCGGGGGGGAGGGGAGGGTGATGCAAAGGGGCTTCATGAGGTGAACACGAACACGGCCAAAGCCTCAGGAAGTGATAGGGCTTGTGTGTCAGGTGGTATAGCGCGGCTGGCGCCAGCGTGAAAAAGCCCCATGCTGAGAACAGCAGAGAGGGCTTGAAATACTACGCGAGCACTACAGCATCATCCAGGTGGCGGGCCTGAAGCCTTACCAAGCTGGACGAGCCATCTGGCCTGAAAACATTGCGTTTGCGCGGCAAGTCCACCTTGGTGAATGTGTCGCACTCCAGGCCTCCAACGAACCGTACTGTGTACGGTAGTTTTATCCGATCGCCATTTTGCAGACGCACACGCTGCTTTTTCGATTCAGCATGCTTTAGGCATCTCTCACGCCATTCGCTGGCATACTTCAGTCCGACTCCCACTACTACCCCCAACTGCTCCAGCTCCTCAAGCGGAGATAGCAGTTTGAGAATCGATGCAGGGCACTGTGACAAGGCTGGCCCCATGGTTTCATCCATCGACTTGTAGCAAAACTCTCCCTGCGAACAGCTAGTTTTCACGACCGCCGCTATCGTGTACTCAATAGACGCATGATCCGTGGCCTCTCCCCTCCGCTGGACCTTAATCGCAGCGTAATAGGTAGAGCCCACGAAACTCGACTTCAGCACTTCGTTAGATCCATCCTGGTTGGTGTATTCCTTGTCCAGGTAGGCTTTACGGTCGGACGGCTTTGGTACGCATAAAGTACCCATAATCTTACTCCTCTCTCATTCCTGCGGTATTGCAGGTCTCAGGAGGGGATAGGGGTGAAACTGACAGAAAATGTTACGCATGCGAAACATAGCGTCTAGCTCCCATTGCAGTGCCATATAGGATCGAAGCCGCAAAATCATGATCCTGGCTCATGGGCATCATAAATAGAAAAACCCCCAGGCAGCACAAGGCTGACTAGGGGCTTAGAAAGAGGAGTGATAACTGCGCGATCGCGTCAGTCCTCCTCGGGTAGCATGATCGTTATCACAGGCTTAGGGGTATCCCCAGGACCTATAGTCATAACAACATGTTTTGGCACAACGATAGAGCCGGTTTCGGATTGCTCAATCACATCAACGATGAAGTCGATATATCTCTCGTTGCGCTCTCTCGCAGCAGCCTCAAGGGCGACAAGCAATACATCGCCTAACCGCTTATCCTCTTGCTGCTGCATCTCATGAGGGCTTCTACCGTCATGCCACGCCACCAAAGCCTCCCAGGCTGCAGCAGTCATGGCAACAGGCACCTTGAAACCCATCATGTTGCCGGCGGCGTGCTCAGCACGTTCGCTGACATCTACCAAATTGCCATCTTCGATGGCATCCGCACGGGAATAGCTATGGATCATGTCAGTTTCATCAAACATGAGCTGTAGCCCCCTGTTGGCGTGACGCCAAAAAAGCAGCCATTGGGATGGGTGTAACCTCAGGCCCAGTCGGCAACTTCCAGGCGCTCTCACGTCTAACAACGCGAGCCAGTCGATCAGCAGCAAAGCATAGCCCCCAGCGTTCATTAGAACGCTCAGACAAGCCGCTTGGTTCGTGCGTAACCTCCCACATCCAGTCAGAATCCACATCCACACATGAGCGGACTTTGAACACCTGCTCGCTTATTCGCACCCTCCGGCTCAGACCTTCAACGCCTAAGTATTCACCGAAGTTACCGCCGCGACGGCTGTAGATGATCGTTTCCAAACGCTCGCCAAATGTTTCCATTGGGATTCTCTCTCTTCTCTCTCTCACATTCCTGCAAAGCAGGTCTCAAGAAGAGATAGGGGCCTTGCTGACGTTGAAAAGTATGGTATTGGTAGCCCCCTACCTGTTTCGCATGCGAAACAATCAATTCAGGAGATGCCTATGGTCGGTAAAGCAACAGCCCAGGACAGCACTACTGAGGGAGCGCCCAGAGAGAATCTGCGTGTTATCCAGGTTCGCCACCGAGAGACACCCAACAGCGAGACTCCACACGCGATTTTGATGATCCAGCGGATAGAACAAATTGTTGGCCAGGGCGCTCGACTCACGCTTAGAGTCAAACGGATCGATACCCAGCGGCCTCCTGAGGGAAATGAACTCGAATGGTCAGCTGCATATTCGCCTTCAAGCTCAACAGATAGGGAGCGGGTCAGACTCACTCACGGTGAATGCAGAGGTCCCGCAGATATTCAAATGATTCTTAACGGTTTACGCGGGTTTCGTATCGGCACCTACCTGATGGCAGAGATCGTCACTTGGGCCAGGCAGTGGCCGCTGGCAGAGGTAATGAAGATCGAGCTGTCGTGGCAAGATGAAAAGCCAGGCGCACACGATGGAAATAACAAGGTTAGGCGTGATCGGTTCTATGAGCAGTTCGGTATTGAATTCATCCCTAGTGAAACCGAATCGCAGATAACCGCTCGATCAAAATACATGCTTGCTGAAAACCTGACGACTGACGATGCCGAGCGTGCCTGGCGATTGAATATCCAAAAGGTGAATGCGAGTGACTGGCTAGTTGATCAGCAGCGAAAGCTGGAAGAACAGGAAGGGCAGATAGCGAAGCTCAAGCGAAAGGCTGCAAGCCTGCAGACCACGAAAGACCGCATTGAAGCCCATCCATACCGCTATGCAGTGTGTCGTTTTCTTACCAATCCTCTGGCGTTGGGCTGCCTTGCACTGGTGGCTGTGGCCTTTTCCCTCGCCAAGGAAGTGGTTAGCTGAACCATCCGCCAGCCTCTGGTAACCGGAAATAAAAAAGCTCTTCGCGAAGGAAGAGCTTGTTGAATGTGAGATCAATGTCTCTTGTTCTGACGAGAATGACAATCGCCAGAATTCAGCTAACTGCTGCTGCCGTCCTGATGGTGATGATGCTTGCTGCGTTCAATTTGAACGAACGTGAATAAACACACGGCCGCCATAAAGACTGCAAAAGCTGTAACTAACCATCCAAAAGGGCTCATAAATTCAATCCTTTTCTGCACTGTTGCGCTCAATTCTTACAAGAAACGCAATACCTGTTACCCAAATGATAGCACCTACGAAAAACATGGCAACTGATGCACCAAGAGTGATTTTCTCGCTAGGAGCGAAGAAACCCAGAACTCCGGCACCCATAGCGCCAAGACCGAGTTTTCGTACATCGTCTGTCAGTGCCTGCAGGCTGTCCGGCCCCAGCAGAGGCTGGCCATCCTGCATCCTTCGTCGTACCGTGGCGACCCATTGTTGAAACTTTACGCTCATGATCCTACTCCTCTCATTCCTGCTGGATTACAGGTCTCAAGAGGAGATAGGGGGGCAGGGTGACACTCAGGTTCGTAAATAGGGTGCACAGCGAATTTTCCGTGAACGATAACTATCACGCGGGCGACTCGACTAGCGCGGTTCCGCCTGCCGATGCCAATGTCCGGCTCGTTGCGTCGTTCTTGACCAGCGTCAGGTGAGACTGGTCTGCGTCAGCAGTTCATCGAGCAGGCCGTTCAGAGTGCGCCGAAGGTAGATCAACAGACCCTTCTCCTTGGCCACCACCGTTACCTTGGCGAAGAGATTAGAGGCGGCGGGGAAAGGCGTTCGCACTACGGGGCCCATGACCAGTTTCACCCCCCCACAGCAGGCCGAGGCCGCACACATCGCCGATCCAGCGATAGCATAGACCTACCGTCCTTAACATGCAGAACGGCAGATGCAAAAGCAGTGGCCTAGCGAAAGACCACACTGGCGATTAGGGCAATGCCAATTAAGAAAAGCACCATAATGCCGATAGTTTGCCGGGTACTGGGCCTGTTGAGCCTCGTAAACCACTGTTGAACCCGAGACCTCATTACCTGGGCTCAAGATAAAAACCAGAATGTCACTCCGAGATAGAGCCGAGGGTGACCGTACCGAGACAGGGGTGGAGAGACATAACATGCTGGCGATCACGTTACTGGGCCGCTGGCTCCGCCATGCATGCTGGGCTACACCAGCAGCTATGTAGCATGTAATTGATTTTTTTCACATCTCGCGCCCCGGAGTTCGCCATCTACCGCCAGCGAACCCAGTTCACTCACCCGACAGCGGGAGGCTTGGCCGCGCCTTCATACATGAACGTCATGGTCTTGGGACGACCGAGATAGCCTGTAGCCAGATCCTGGAGTACAAAGCCGGCATTGAGAAGCAACACATCTGTCTGCCGATCCAGATGGCAGCCACCGGCGCAACGCTTCCAATACGGAGTCAGCCGTTGCTGCCAGCTGGCAACGCGGGTTTCTGGCGCGAGTCCATGCTCGACAAAAATCAATTGTCCCCCGGGCTTGAGCACCCTTCGCGCCTGGGCTAGAGCCGCTTCTATGTCCGGAATCGTGCAGAGTGTCCAAGTACTCAGGACCGTGTCTATGCTGTCATCAGGTAGTATTATCTGCTCTGCGCCCATTTGCAGCACTTCCACCTTGAAAGGGGCTTTGTTAATACGCTTTTGCGCAAGCTTTAAAAGGCCACCATCCGGCTCCACTGCATAGTACTTCTCTATAAGCTCAGGGTTGTAATAAGGTAGGTTAACTCCAGATCCAAATCCAAGTTCTAAGACACTCCCCCGAGCTTTGGCCACGGTACGTTGACGATATTTCTTAAGCATCCCCGCTCCCATCGTCAGGTTGATCAGATGCGGCAGTATGTGGCGACTATAAAAACCCATGGCACTTCCTCCACATTCGATAGGGATAAAACTCATATCATTGTGTTGTAAGCCTATAGCACCCCCGCTAAGCCAGCTTGTGCCCTTTGTTGCCCTCCATCTCTGGGGCACTACAACGCGCTCTTTCCCGTCCTAGGTGTTGAACTTTCCGGCAATGTCTACTGCTACGACTATTGCGCCCAAGACCCATCGGGCAAGAAGAAGGAGTGATGCTCGTCATGTCTTTCTCCTTTTTGGCGCGGGCGTGACCGGGCCTATGGGCAAGGAGATGGTCGGTAAATCACTTCCCAGCTTGGTTAGGGATCCAGCTGCGCTGAGACCGTGCGGTGATCTGGAGTACCTCCTTCATGCGCAGCGTCGAGAATAGGCCCGAGGCGAACGTCAAAGCCACCACCACTCACAACGCCGCAGCCAGTCCCAGTGTATCCGCTACCACCCCTGCGATAATAGCGCCTAAGAAATAGCCAAGATCACGCCAGAGGCGATAGATGCCAACCGAGGATCACCACGCTGGATGCACGACATCACCGATGACGACGAACAGGGTAGGATAAACCATCGCTTTACCTATCCCAATAGGAACGCGCCCGTCGCAAATCCCGAAAACCCTACGGAGACAGCAAACACCACAATGACCACTGCTGGCAGACGATGAGCCCCTGACGCCCCACCCGGTCTGACCAGGCACCGGTAAAGAGCTTACCGATGCTCCAGACGGCGGGGTATATCGCTGTCAGAATACCAATCTTTTCTAAGGCGATAAGCCTTACCGAGGGCTATCCGCAGTGGAAAGCCGCCGGACATCCGGTGCAGATTGAAATGCAGGAGAAACCGACACTACAGGGAGAAGAACTGACGATGGGCGAAATGGTGGCTTGCGGCGGATTGATGATGTGGTGGGATGGACCTGCTCTGTCTGCTTGTAATCCTGCTCCTCGTGCTTGGGGTTGCCGCACTCGTATAGTACTTGTTCTTTAGCAACAGGCAATGAGTGGCTGCGGATGTCCCGCGCCTCAGTTGGAATAACATGGCACTCGTATATGCCGGCTATCTGCCCTTGTGTGAACTTGGGAAGCAAATGGTTGTACTCACTGAGAGCCCTCAGTATCCTCACCGCTTTTAAGGTCTCGCTTATTTTTTAAATAGATACTTAACGAGAGCCCCAATACCGAGCACAAGCAGTATTAGGACAAGAAGCCCTATCAGCCCCATCCCCCACATCATTGCATCACCGTTCATCATTCCATCCATCATTGTTTCTCTCCCTTTCTATCTCATTTACAGTAATGGTTACGTTAAGCACACCTCGCTTAGCTTTTCCTGCCGATAACGCCACGCCTTGAATTTCATCCTGACTTGGATTCGCTTTTTGTCGATTTGCACGAGCTATCTTCTTACCCTTTCCTCGTGGGCTGATTGTTACAAAGTCAGTACTTCAGTCCCTGTACAGCACCTATAGCGCATACTCCTCGAGCTCGTTGAGCCCGAATTCCACGCTGCAGAAGGGTAAATGGACAAAAATCACGCTAGATATCTAATGGTCACAGTTGGCAGAAGTCAGCACTGTTTCTCCTAGGAAGACCCCAGCCAATCTAAGCTTTGCGACGTTTGCTTCAGTGCATGCTCGATATCTCCTCCCGGTCCAGTTCGTTGGGCCGACGGAAACCTGCGTAGGAATGCTTAGGAAATCAGTCATGTTTAGTCGAGCCGCATACCCAGACTGGCGGTTGATTGTGTCAGCCGTGTTGGCTGCGATCCGTGAAGCCATGGATGGCAAAGTATTTGTCGAGCATGCCCTTGTAGCTACGCACGCACCCAAAGCCCGCCGTACACGGCCATGATCAGCTATAACAAGCCTCCTTACCAATGGGGATTTTTGCCATTGCAAGTATCGTCAGCTTGGCCCTGCATGATCTAGCACAGGTCGGCAAACTTCATCCTCATCAGGATTTCTATCGCATCATTATAGTCCACGAAGCCCTGAAATGGGTCAATCCAGCGAAACAGAGTAGGTGTTTCTCCTTGAAGGCTGCCGCGATAAATGATTTGTGCGGTTTGGTTGCTGATGCTAGACATTATGTTTTTTTGTTCTAACCTAGTAACGTTTTTACCAACAACCGAGGATGCCATGCAAACGTTTCGACACTCGCCAGGCAAGCCAGATGTTGTCGGCTTCTACGACATGCGGACCTCTAGCGTGCAGTACGTTGTTAGCGATCCTGTGACTCGGCGCTGCGCAATCATCGACCCAGTCCTAGATTTCGATGAAAAGTCCGGCGCTATCGCAACGCACCATGCGAATGAATTGCTGGGCTACGTTGCCAGCCAAGGGCTGAAGGTCGAATGGATTCTGGATACCCATCCGCACGCGGACCATTTTTCGGCAGCACAGTATCTAAAGGAAAAGACAGGAGCACCAACGGCTATAGGAGCTTACGTTACACAAGTGCAAGCGATATGGAAGGATATATACAACTGGCCCGACTTTCCGGATGACGGCCGCCAGTGGGATCACCTTTTTGTAGAGGGCGATACTTTCCACGTGGGCGAGATAGAAGGCCGGATTATGTTCTCGCCCGGCCATACCAAGGCGTCGATCACCTACGTCATCGGCGATGCGGCGTTCGTGCACGACACGCTGTTTCAGCCGGATGGTGGTACGGCCCGTGCCGATTTCCCCGGGGGCAATGCTCACAAACTGTGGGATTCCATTCAGGCCATCCTGGCACTGCCGGACGACACTCGGCTCTTTACTGGTCACGACTACATGCCCGGCGATCGCGAGCCAGAGTGGGAAAGCACGGTGAGAGTCCAGCGCGAAACCAATATTCATCTCCGAGACAGCCCGACAGCGGACAGCTTCATCGCCTTGCGTAACGAGCGTGACGCCAAGCTGCCCATGCCTAAACTGATCCTGCACGCCTTGCAAGTCAATATCCGGGGCGGCGACCTGCCAGAGCCAGAGGATAATGGTCGTCGTTACCTAAAGATTCCCCTCGATGCTCTACCGGGGGCCGCCTGGGATGAGGCGCGCTCCTAAAGCGACCAAGGAGGTAACCTATGGATATCAAACCGCTCGATGATCGTCTTTATGTGACAGCACAACCTCGCCTCGACGAACTTGAACAGCTCGCCGAGCAAGGGTTCCGCACCATTATCTCCAATCGCCCGCGTGGGGAAAGTGATGACCAGCCGGATCCCGATGCTCTCAAGGCTAAGGCAGAATCACTGGGTATGGTCTGGCATGAAGTTCCCGTCAAGCCCGGCAAGTATTCCCAGCAGGACATTGCCGCCTTTGCCGATGCCCTGGAGTTATCGCCGACTCCCGTGATCGGTTTCTGCCGGACCGGCACACGGGTCGCTCATCTCTGGGCCTATTCACAGGTCTCGCATCGTCCGATTTCGGAACTCGTCGGTGCTGCCAAGTCGGCCGGCTATGACCTAGAGCCGCTTCGCGAGAGCCTCGAAAACCAGGCCAATGACAACTAATAGCGCTGACCGGCATGGCCAGTTTGCGCCGCTATTTCCCCATCGCTCAGTGGCTGCCAGGCCGTCAACTTGATCGATGCCTCGGCACTGGATAGTTTGCAGTCGATCAACCCGCGTTTGAGTGATGCGGGGTTACAACTGCACCTTTGCGAGGTCAAGGGGCCAGAGATGAACCGCCTGCTGAAGACAGCATTCCTACGCAATTTCAGCGGTAATGTCTTCCTGAACACGTTCGATGCTTGACATGCCTTGCACGCTCATTCTTCTGCAGAGCTGAGCGATCCCGACAATGACGATGCTTCGACACGGCTTGTCCGGCATATTTCAAATACCTGACATAGAGGAGACACAACGTGGACATAGCGGCAAGTCTTTCCGGTTTGATCGGCGGTGTGCTGATCGGCCTGGCAGCTGTATTGCTGATGGCAACGCTGGGTCGTATTTCCGGCGTCAGCGGAATCCTCTCCGGACTATTGCTGGAGCAACCCGCAGGAGATTCGGCTTGGCGCCTGGCCTTCCTACTGGGTCTGTTCAGCGGCCCACTCATCCTTATTTTACTGGGAGGTGGGCTAGGTAATGTCTCCGGCGCACCGGATGAGGTCATCGGTCAGCCGGCGGGAGACATCGGGCTGATGCTGCTGGCAGGTCTATTGGTCGGCGTCGGGACAAAAGTCGGCAGCGGCTGTACTAGTGGTCACGGCGTCAGCGGCCTGGCGCGACTCTCACCACGATCGTTGGCGGCCACCTTAACCTTTCTTGGAAGCGCCATGCTGACCGTCTTCGTCATGCGTCATCTCATCGGAGGTGGCATATGAAAACGTTGATGGGTTATCTCGCCGGGTTGCTGTTCGGGTTAGGGTTGGCGATCGGCGGCATGACCGACCCGACCCGGGTGCTGAATTTCCTTGATGTGTTTGGAGATTGGGACCCGACCTTGATGTTTGTACTAGGCGGTGCCGTCACCACGACGTTCATCGGTTATCGACTCGTGCTGCGCCGCTCACAGCCCTTGTTTGCTCAGGCCTTCCAACTACCCACTCGGCGTGATCTGGATGGAAGACTGATGGGTGGGGCGGTCCTGTTCGGAATTGGCTGGGGATTGTCCGGTTATTGCCCCGGACCAGCATTCGCCTCTTTCGCTGGGCTGACCACGCCACTCATGGCAATGCTACTGTCGATGATAGGAGGATGGTGGCTGGCAAAGCGGTTCTCAGGCAGTCGCTGATCGGCGCTTGAGCTTCAACCATATTTTCTACGATTGAAGAATAGGTTTATTAGAAGTGTAATTCTAGTAAAGCACTAAACAATTCATCTCTGGGCAAGTGAAGCAGTCAACATGGCCCGAGTATTCTCTGCGCGACCACTTTTTAGCCACTACCGCTGGCTTTATTACCGTACAGCCGTGTTTCAGGCTGCCACGCCGGATTTCAAGACCCACTAACCCCATGAGCGTGTTCTTGGCATCGTCCAGCCAATCGTTTTCCTAGCAAATAAGTCCATAACAACGGCTAGATAAGCCCAGCGATTGCCAGTCCAGATATAGGTGACATCGCCACACCAAACGCGGTTGGGCGCCTCAACGTTAAACTGACGCGCTAAGTGGTTCGGTACCTCAGCATGTTCTTCGCCCGTTTTCTTGTAGCTATGACCGGGTATTTGGCAACTAATCAGGCCAAGTTTTTCCATCAGGCGGCCAGCGCGATAGCGACTTAACGGTACATTCTGCCTTGTCGCCATCTCTGCAATGCTGCGCGCCCCTGCAGAGCCTTCGCTCTCGCGAAATAGCTCTCTGACCTTGGCTATTTCCTTAGTCTTCGTGGCACACACAGGCCTTTTTGAACGTTGTCTCCAGTATTTAAAGCTGCTGCGATGCACGCCAAACACGTCACACAGTTTTTTTACCGGGTAGCTCGTCTTGAGTTTCTCGATTAGCGAGAAGTGTTCAGGAAGTCCGACATCAAGAGAGCGGTAGCCTTTTTTTAGGATGTCTTTTTCCATCTCAATGTCACGGATGCGCTTTTAAAGCTCGCGAATCTTGAGCTGATCGGGTGTCATGGGCGTTGCTTTAGGGCTTTGGTCATCACGCTCTTGGCGTAACTGACGAACCCATTTATCCATGCTCGAATGCCCCACATTTATGGCTTCAGCCGCTTCACGAACAGTGTAGTGTTGATCGACGACCAGCTGTGCTGCTTCGAGACGGAATTCAGGGCTAAAGTTACGTTTTGGTCATGTTGTCATGCTGCCACCTAGTGATGTCTTGGTGCATATTAGCACCTCTAATTAGGTGGCCAAATTCACTATGCCACTACAATAAAAGACCCCACCACGACACGAGGTGCAACATGTTCAAAGCCATCCTGTTCGACAAGCAAGACAACCGGCAGCAGGCGACGCTCGAGACCCTTGACGAGTCGCAGCTGCCCGAGGGCGACGTCACCGTCCGGGTCGACTGCAGCACCCTCAACTACAAGGACGCCCTGGCCATCACCGGCAAGGGGCCAGTGGTGCGTGCCTTCCCCATGGTGCCGGGCATCGACCTAGCCAGTACGGTGGAGGCCTCCGCGAGCGAGGCCTATGCGCCGGGCGATGCAGTGCTGCTCAACGGATGGGGAGTGGGCGAGGGCCACTGGGGCGGACTGGCCGAGAAGGCCCGTCTAGAGAGCCGCTGGCTGATTCCCCTGCCGGCGGCCTTCACGCCACGCCAAGCCAGGGCATCGGCACCGCCGGCTACACCGCCATGCTCTCAGTGATGGCGTTAGAGAGGCAAGGCGTCACCCCGGAGCAGGGTGATGTGCTGGTCACCGGCGCCAACGGAGGGGTCGGCAGCTACGCCATCGCGCTGCTCACGCGGCTGGGCTACCGGGTGGTGGCCTACACCGGCCGCCCAGAGGAGACCGACTACCTCCAAGGGCTCGGCGCCGCGGAGGTGATCGACCGGGCTACCCTCTCCGAGCCGGGACGCCCGCTGGGCAAGGAGCGCTGGGCGGGAGCTATCGACGCCGTGGGCAGCCACACCCTGGCCAACGTCCTGGCCTCAACCCGCTACGGTGGCACGGTGGCCGCCTGCGGTCTGGCCCAGGGCATGGACCTGTCCGCCAGCGTCGCGCCCTTTATCCTGCGCGGCGTGACCCTGGCGGGGATCGACAGCGTGATGCGCCCCTACGCGGATAGCGTCGAGTCCTGGCGGCGTCTGGGGGAGCTGCTGGTTCCCGAGCAGCTCGATGCTATCACCAGCTCCATCGCCCTCGACGACGCCATCGAGGCGGCCGATGATCTGCTCGCCGGTCGCATTCGCGGACGCGTAGTAGTGACCATGGCTCTATAAATCCGAATAATAGGTACGTTTTCTTTACGTAGAAAATTTAACGTAATTTATTTACGCAAAATTGCCCCTCCAGGAAGTCCTGGTGTCATTTTCAGAAGACGGCTGCACCAGCGCATCGAGCGGACCGCCCGGTGTGCAGTGGTCTTCTGAAAGAATTGTTTCAGCAATCGCCTTCACCAACCTCGACTATGCTCAGTCCTCCTAAGCACCATGGGCGGGTCGAGGCATGGCATCAGATACATCACCAATTGCCGAGCAAGGCGTGACCATCCTGTCCGACCTGAGCACAGGCCCAGTTCCGAACGTCCATCATCGGAGCCTTGGTGACACTTGAATTGGGGCATGAGGCCGCCGCACGCATCAAGGTCAGCAAGACGGCCCTCTACGCCGTTTTGAAGGCCAGCCAGCCCGACACGCCAGTGGGCCTTGGGCGGGGCAACGGGCAACGGGCAACTACAATGCTCGACCATGCACCACGATAGTGCATGGCCGGACACAGGGATGACTCCCTGGCGCCTGATGGGGCATGCCCCGAGACCGAGACGCTCTCGTTCCAGGACGCCGTTGGGGAAGGCGAGGGCGGGGCCATCAGGGCAATGATGTCGGCCACCGAGGTCGGACGGCTGAAGAGGAAGCCCTGGCCGTGGGTGCAGCCGGTATCGCGCACGAACGCTTCCTGCTCGGGGGTGTCGATCCCCTCGGCGATGGTCTTCATGCCACAGTGGTTGGCCATGAAGACGATGGTCTTGACCAGCGAGGCGTTCAGCGAGGAGGCTTTCGGGCCGGACACGAACGACTTGTCGATCTTGACCGTTTCCAGGGGATAGCGGCCCAGGTCGCCAAGGCCGTAATACCCCGTGCCGAAGTCATCCAGCACCAGGCGGTATCCTCGCTTCGCCAGGTCGAGCAGTACACGGTGCTAGTTGTCACTTTCCAAGATCAACAGGCTCTCGGTGATCTCGAGCTTGATGCTGGAAGACTCTACGCCGTGTTTTTCCAGCAGCTGTTTCAGTTTGAACGGAAACGTCAGGTCGCGCAGCTGCTTGGCCGAGATATTGATCGAGACCGTGATATTCCGGCCCGTTTCTTCCGCCACGGGAATGAATTCGGCCGGCAACACCTCCCCCAGTTCCTTGTGGCGCCACCGGAGCAGTGCTTCCATGCCGGTGATCTCACGGCTCACCAGAGAATAGATAGGCTGATAGCGCAGGTACAGCTCTTCATGGGTCAGGCAATGAGCCAACAGACCCTTCAGCCTTGCATGTTACTGCGAGCGCTCCTCCATCGTTGCATCATAGAAGCAGAACAGGTTTGTGCCCCTCGACTTGGCTTGGTACATGGCGATATCGGCATAGCGGAACACATCGGAGAGATCCTGAGTGTCGTCGGGAATCATCGCGATCCCGATACTCGCCCCGACCAGCATGTGCTTGCCGCCCACCTCAACGGGGCCCGCCAGCAGGGCATGAATCTTGTCGACGACCCGTGACACATCTTCCTCAGAGGCGACGTCGGTCAGCAACAGACAGAATTCATCACCACCGAAGCGTGCCACATCGTCCTCGGTGCGCACGAGCTTCGCCATGGATTTGGCCACCCAGCACAGCAGCTCATCGCCGGCGGTATGGCCCAGGGTGTCGTTGACGGCCTTGAAACCGTCCAGGTCAACGTAGAGGACTCCGGCCTTCAGCTTATGGCGGATGCAGCGCGCCAACTCGTGGTTCAGGTGCTCTATAAACAGCGACCGGTTCGCCAATCCGGTGAGAAAATCGTAGTTCGCCTGACGAAAAAGCAGTTCCCGACTGGTGCTCAATTCCATGAGGTGACCATGGGCCAGCCTGCCATAGGCTCGCAGCCGTCGATAGAAGAAGAGGCTGCCCGCGAGGATCAGTAGCACGCCTCCAATCACCCAGGGTAGGAGCTGTGTGAGGAGGCTCTGGCCAGGATGCTCCGGACGCCATTGAAGGGTGCCCAGCGGCTCGCCGCTCGGTGTTGCCAGGGGGAGGGACGCCAGTTGGCCTGTCTCCCGAGGGGGAGCTGCCGCTGCAGGCAGCAGACGCAGGGCCTCGATCTGAAAATCACGACGCCAAGCGCCCAGAATGGCCTCGTCGATGTAGTTGACCAGGATCAGATAGCCATGCGCCTGATCGGTGGCATACGGGGTCGGGTCGTAGGCCACATACGGCGACACGGCGACCAGGGCAGGCGCTCCCTGGATATCCAGGATGTCAGATGCGGGCTCGGGGTCGGCGAAATCGGTGTCGATGGCCTCGGCCATGAGCTGCTTGAACTCGGCGGTCAGCAGGCCCTCGGGCAGCGCCTCCAGTTCCGTACCCTTGTGTACGCCGTGGATCAGTGTCGCCTCGCGATCCAGACTCACTACCCAGTCGGTACCGTACTGGTTCTGCAGATAACCGCTGACGTTTTCCATGGCCCAGTCGGTGTCTCGCTGGTAGATTACCAGCTCGACGGCCTCGTTCCACCAGCTATAATCTCGGCTGCGGTTGGCCAGTTCCTCGAGCTCGAGATCGAGCAGTCGCTGCACCTGCTCCCGCGACTTCGCTTCGGCATAGCGATCGAGCGACTGCGACGACAGGATCACCACCCCGAAGACCCCGGCCACGGCGATCAAGATCGTGACCAGGCTGATTAAGAGACCGCGCCCCAGGGCTCTCATAAGCCGTTCACTGGACTCGATGGAGGCCAATTCGTCCTGAGGGGCGCTATCCCCGCGTTCTTGTCCGGCGTGCACTTACACGTTGTCCATGTCGAAGCCTTAAGAAGAGTATCCGCGTGCTCTTTCGCCAAAGAGCCTTCGTCGCCCGTCGCTTGTCGCGCTTGTGCGAACAGACTGTGATATAGCTCATAACTTATCTGTAAGGAAGTTACACTGAAAGCGTCTCAAGAGTAATTTTATTCACCCGTAATCGGCCACCACTCCCTTTAACGCTGGATAGAGAAGCACTGCTGGAGGCACCGCGGCTGCCGGCAGTCAGGGCAGCGAGCGATGGTGACGGAACGATGAACCCGCCATATTCATCAGCGCGTCGAACGCGTGTGTTGAGCCCATTGATTGCCTGTCGTTGTCAGAAGGTGGTTGTACCCATACATTGGGCGGTTCGCCCGGTGTGCAGCGGACTTGTGAACGAGCCGTGTCAAACGATCCTCGAATTGGTTCAGCATGGCGGCGCACAATGCAGCCTGTCCGAGAAACGATCATTAGGCGGCCAATCCGGACATTGTCCGACAACAGCTTGTTTGATGTATTTTGGGACAATAAGATAAACGGACGGATTAGCGGACAAAAGGGGCAGTCAATGGCGCTGATTGGCTATGCGCGGGTCCCGACGGCGGAGCAGAACACCGCCTTGTAGACCGATGCGCTTCGCAAGGCGGAGTGCGAGCGAATCTTTGATGACACCGTCTCCGGGGCCAAGGAAGAACGACCCGGCCTAACAGCCGCGCTGGGGTTCCTGCGCGACGGGGATGTGCTGGTTGTGTGGCGACTGGATCGACTGGGACGCTCACTGCCGCATCTGATCGAAGTGGTCAGCACTCTGGACGCGCGTGGCGTCGGATTCCGGTCGCTGACCGAAAGCATCGATACCACCACGCCGGGTGGGCGGCTGATCTTCCACGTGTTCGGCGCCTTGGGGCAGTTCGAGCGTGATCTGATCCGTGATCGCACCAAGGCGGGGCTGGCCGCTGCCGCCGCCCGTGGGCGCAAAGGAGAATGCAAGCCCGTTGTCACCGACGACAAGCTGAAGCGGGCAAGGGAGCACCTCGCCAATGGGCTGAGCATCCGCGAGGCCGCCGCACGCATCAAGGTCAGCAAGACGGCCCTTTACGCCGCTTTGGAGGCCAGCCAGTCCGAAGCCCCAGACCACAGTGCAACCGACTTCAGACACGCAGTGCGATCGTCTTCTGAAAATAACACCTGGAGGGGCAAGCTTCATGTGTAAAGAAAACTGGACTGCTCTGTGTTCTCCGGACACTTCTAGCCTAATAGTGATGCTTTATATCGACTTTATGATCAAAGATGGCAGAAAATCAGCCGATATGTGTAAGCATAATAGTATTAAACTTGGAGCATTTAAGGATAGGCCAGTAAGAACTTGGACTGGCTGCAGTCCCCTGAACCCAATTGATACTGATTTTTAAGAAGGCACCACCGAGCTAGCAACTTATTCCACTTAGCGCTGTTCATAGCTTTTCTCATTATTCGAGCTTTCAAAAAGCATGACTGACCGGATGGATCAAGCGGTTTTGAAAATGCCTCCCTCAGCAGACAGCCTGGGGAAGCGTGAAATCAACAGTCTGGGCGAACTACAAGCCCGTATAACCCATGCTTAACGGGCAGGTTCTCCGTTTGCCATCAATTGATAGCCTTACTGTGGCAGAGTAGGATCAGTCCCAAGTAAGGAACCTTACCTGCGCTTTCTGCCGCTCGATCCCGAACTCCGCTGGCTCGACATCTGCAAAGGGCTGCCCCTCCATCGCTAGCCAGTAGCAACGTAGATCAGCATCGCCTCGGACAATCAGCACATCATCATGATTTTGCATCCTTCTCTTCTCATTCCCGTATGACAGGTCTCGAAGAGAGGTAGGGGCGGTGTGACGTGAAATGAAGGCGTCGGTGTAGACTACGAGGTTTACACCCCGTGGATTGGCCAACGACGGGAACAGTATGCCGCTAGCACCAGCCTCCAAGGCTAGGTCAGCGAGCAACCAGCTGGGCGGTTCAACGCGATCATTAAACAAAATTCTACGCCAGTCACAACCCATTTCCTGCCAGAGAGAGTCCCAGTCAGCCGTGTACCCATGGCTGAAGTCCACTACTGTGGCCAACGCTACCGTGTAGCTCACAATAAGACCGGGTGGCATCAGGGTCGAGAGCTGCCGGCACTCCTCAAGCGCGGTCAGCTCTTCCAGAGCAAGGTAGAGTGCGGGAACCCCGATACGATTGAGGCGACCGCCATGCTGGGCGGCGCCTGCGCCACTTGTGGGGGGCGATGGCCCAGCGGGGGACATGGACACGATAGGCTGGTTGATCTGCCAGGCTGGTAAGGATCATCCAGCCGCGCCTGCGTGAAGTGATTGAACATAGTTCAATAGATCCTCAGCTCGTCCCTCGCTGACCAACTGCTCTGGTGTCCTGAAATTGAATGCGCTGATCGGTTCATTACGAAACCAGAACGCGGCATCCTGAAAATTACCATTTATGTCAGCCGCTGCTCCCATGACTCGCACCGCATCCCGTAAGTAAGTCTGCAGCTTCTCAGCCCCCTGGGCGCGGTTTACAGTAACGCGGTGGACATGCGCCCGCGAGGCCAGCGTCTGTACATCCATGCCCAGGGCAAGGCAGAACATCCTCGGGCTGATGATTGGGCTCTTGGTTTGCCGTGCCCGAGCTTTCAAGTCAGCGAGGAATTGATTGAAAGTGTCGGGAGCAACGTAATCGGACGGCTCGATGATTGCTTCAACGCTCATAGCCTATTTTCCCTGCAAAAATGCAGCGATGTTGCTACATAAATGCATCATATAACTTCAGCGCTTCGAAGTCCATCTCCGCAAGGTGATGTTTGGTCAACTGAACAGCTTAGGCACTCCTTTTACTTCCGCCTTGGCACCGGCAGGCTTGGATGACCCTCTGCTCGCTTTCACTTGGCCTGTCTGTTCGCTTTTATCCGCTGGCGCTTCGTTGTTTAAAGCCTTTTGGCGACCAGCCGAGGTCCCACCTCGCTTCTTCAGGCGTCGCTGGATAGGTGAGGATGTCCGTACATCTTTCTGCCCAGACACAGCCGATTTCTGCTGTTCTGTAGCACCTTGCGTCGTTTTATCAACCATGACAGTAGGGACTGGCTGATGGCTCGGCTGTGTCACTGGGGACTCATGCTCAGCTGTGGCCAGCATTGCCTCCCCCAGGCCAAGTTGAATATGGGTATCATTCGGTGCGTTATCGGCCTCTGGACTCCAGTCACCCAGCTCAGCCGAAACATCACTATGGTTATCTGCGTCAGCCCCTAGCGTCAGCTGACTAATCTCTGAAAAGTCATTCGTGGGTTCGGCTTGCTCAGCGATCAGTTCAACATCCCCCCCGCTTGTTGTGGGCGAAATTTGGTCATTGGTCGCTATCTGTGCAACGTTCCCACCGGCCGCCTCAACAATCTCATTTAGTAACCAAGCTCCCTCTGATTCTCTTTTAAATCCTGCTGGAGTCTTAGTATGAATGGAATTACTCATCCCATCCTGCTCATAATGTGCAATATCCCCACCGACACCGGGGACATCCTCTAGCAGCCAAGCGCCAACTATAGCCTTTTCGTCGCCTGTTTCAGCTTTGGCTGAGGCCTGCTGATTCTGGGCATCATTGCCTTTCTGTGCAGCATCCCCACCGCAAGGTATTGGCTGGCCCGTGCCTTCCTGTGTAGTGTTCTCACCTGCCGTATGAGAATCGTCCAGCAGCCAGGCACCATCTATAACTTTTTCTCCGCCTGTTTCAGCCATTGCGGAAGCCTGCTGGTTCTGGGTGCCATTGCCTTTCTGTGCAGCATCCCCACCGCAAGGGGTGGGCTGGCGCATCTCTTCCTGTGCAGTATTCCCACCTGCCGCATGGAGATCATCCATCAGCTTGGCACCGGCTATATCTTTTTCTTCGCCTGTTTCAACCATTGCGGAGGCCTGCTGGTTCTGGGTGTCATTGCCTTTCTGTGCAGCATCCCCACCGCAAGGGATGGGCTGGCGCGTCTCTTCCTGTGCAGTATCCCCACCTGCCGCATGGAGATCATCCATCGGCTTGGCACCGGCTATATCTTTTCCTTCGCCTGTTTCAACCATTGCGGAGGCCTGCTGGTTCTGGGTGCCATTGCCTTTCTGTGCAGCATCCCCACCGCAAGGGGTGGGCTGTCGCGTCTCTTCCTGTGCAGTATTCCCACCTGCCGCCTGGGAATCATCTAGCAGCCAGGCGGAAGCCACGTCGGTATTCGTGAGTGATTCATGGCTGAATGTAGAGGTTTTGCTCGCTGCCCCTAAACTCTTCTGTGCAGCATTCCCACTGGTTTTCGTTGCATCACCCGTACCCGTAGGCACTGAAGCAAACAGGCTGACATCACATACGTCTGACGCTGGAATACCTTTAGGCTTAGTCATGCGCTCTTCCCGCTTACCACTGTCTTTTGTTGGCGCAACGCCAGCGTTGCTACTGTGCTTGCCCTGGGGGCCGAGGACGGTTACCTCATAAGCGGTTTCTCGCGGGTATAGGCCTTGGTGTTCTACTGGCAGCTCCACCGCGATCATTCCCCTGAACTCGATTATGCCGGAACGTACCCGCCACAACGCTTGGTCAGATGGCAACGTCCAGGTCTTCGCCGCTTCGCTCCCCTCTGGCACTCCCTCGATTTCAGTGATGAGCCAGCCGCGATCGGCCAATGCTGCCAAAAGTACCTGTGTAAACTCCCCTGATTTACCTGGGGCTCGAAAGTCACCGCCAAAGGCCGCGGCAACGTCATCATCCAGCTTGGAAAGGGCTGTCTCCCGAACATGATGTTCGGAGAGGTAAAGCCGCTCACCAACGCGGAAGCCTGCCGCTTTGACACGCTTCGCTAAACCTTTCACCTGATAGGGTACTTGGGGAACCACTCGCAAGAACGTTTCGATCGCCAGCTCCTGGACATTCAGATTCTCAAGCACCTTGCGTTTCTCGCCTCGTGTAGCGAGGCCGTCTATCTCTCGCAGCTGCTGGAGGAGAGTGACTGCGCGGCGCACCCCCTTGCTACTGAGGCCAGGGAAAGCCACTGGCATCAGGTTGGGAGAATGCTCGTATTTTACTGCCAGCAACAGTATGGCTCGCTCATCCTCAGGCAGCTCCCACCACGCGGGGAACTTTGCCAACAGACGCCCGCTCTGTTTATCGTGGTAGGACAGGCGGACCCACTGCCCGTCCTGTTTCGCATGCGAAACAGTCTTGCCAATATCATGTGCTGCCGCGGCAAGAGGGAGGAGGGGATCGGCACCTTCGTACTCGAAGGCCTCATCGATCACGCCTAGATGGTGCTCAAGCAGTGTCGTACTGTGGCCGTCACCGCAAAAAGCATCAGGGTGAGCCTGGAGGTAGCCGAGCAACTGGTTAATTAGCGGCATGTGATGTGCCGGAACGTTACCCGACAGCTGCGCTTTCACTGGCTTGAAGTTAATCGGATCAGGATAAGGCATGTACGTAATTGAGAGATCCATGCCCCGGAACTCACCGCGAGATTTAGCGCGCTGTCGACGTGTTATTAATCCCATTCCCACTATGAGCAGAACGATCACAGAGCCTGCAGCCATTCCCCCGGCTAACCATGGCCAGACAACACGCAACCTTGCTAGGACGACCTCAGTGGCCGCTGATGCCGCGTTCGCGGGGTTTATCTCTTCGTCACCCTCTAACCAAAAGCCAGCGCCAGCTAGCCACTCCTGCAGCGTTTCCGGCCCCATGAAGTAAAAAGCAGTAGCCGCGGCGAGACTGTAGAAGATAGTTAGAGCAATAACGGAACTTAGCAGTGTCGAGCGATACCCCATCAAACTCATGTCATACGCTCCAGGCGCTTGATACGCCGATATGTCGGCGGGTGTGTCGAGAAAAGCCCCAGTTCGACTCAAGACCCGAGGAGAGCTTACTGAGAAATCGGCAGCCTGCTATTGGTGAGGTCACACTTGCTGCATCACGGTCGGCACGATATTCCATGAGGCGTCCCAGGTGGCGATCCATGACTTTTAAAACCCCTAATGCCAAGCGAATCCCCAAGCTCGCCACAGAAAAGTACAAGCCGCTCAACAGGCCAATCAGGGGAATGGGACGAAGAATTGTATAGATCAACCGCGCCAGCCAAAGCGCCACCCGCAAAATGCTGTGCTGCGTCCACCAGTATAGGCTCGCAGACGCATCGCCGCGGCGAAGGTGTGACCTCTCGTGCGCCAGCAGCCACTCAAGCTCATCAGGAGGCAGATTGAGGGCGCCCCGGGAAACGATTACAACGCCACCCGTAAGGCTCGGTATTGCATAGGCCTGAAGGGCAGGGGTCTCGTAAACCCAGACATGATCTGCAATCTCACGAGCCCCTGGGAATAGTCGGCCGATCCGGTAACTGGCTGGCGCCAGCCTAAGCCCTAGCCAGGCGAGGGCAGTCAGGCCCCCACCTGCGAGGAAGGTGGCCTTGGCCAGCCAAGTGACAGTCATCAGCTCGCCAGGGGGGCGCATAAACTCCAGGGGCAAGCCAATGAAGACCACGACCGGCAATACCACCATCACAGTAAAACCAAGCGCCCCAGCGAAACAGGCCGAAAAGGCAGACAGAAGCGCTAGCATAGGCCAAGCCTACCCTTTGCCCTCGGCCAGCATGCGGATGGCCTCCTGGGTGCTGTGGCCCTCCTCGGTGAGCTTCATCAGACGCGCCTGGTCCTTGGGATTGGTCGAATATAGGAAGTAGGAGTAAGGATCGACCACAAAGCGGAAAAGGCCACCCCCGCTCTCGTGCTTGACGAAGACCTCCGAATAGCCGGCACCGGGCTTCACACCGCGCAGCATATCGAACAGGAATTCATCCTCACCGCCCAATTTACCGTTCTTTTGGGCGTAGTCCAGCGAGGGACCAGACTGCTTGAGTACGAATGTCCATGGCGCGTTGTCGAAGGCAGCCTGAGCGGCCGGCGACAGGTCGGTATCCTTAAAGCCCTGAGTAATGAAGCCGGCACTGCCGTAATACTTACGGATGCGCCGGAAGGCGGTTTCGATAAACTTCCCGCTTTTCGGGTCCGCGAGTAGATCCCATGCCTCATCGATCAGCATCATTTTCGGGATGTTGCGTGGGCGCAGATACATGTCCCGCGTCGTCCGAGCCATCAGGAGTGTCATGACCACATTCCGAAGCTCACGATCGACGTTTAGCTCTTCCAGCTCGAGTATGGTGAACTCATTGGAAAGATCCAGCTGGGGCTCACCGTTGAACCATGCGGCATGCCGACCTACGGCATACGGCTCCAACTGCAACGCAATACTCTTGGCCACCGGATCACTGTCTGCCCGGGACTCAAGCCACTGATAGACATGCTTGGTTTCCATGACCTCGCCATGTTTATCGTGCGCCTCAAGGATGCCTTTTTCGATCAACTGGTATTCGTAGTTGTCGGGCTCACCTAGGGGGAACGCCATCTGAGATATGGCATCCTTCAGCACCGGGATCATTTCTGCGATCTCGCTGCCGCCTTCATCATCGTCGTAACGCTGCTTGCCTTTGATACCCCAGAATGGGTTAAGTGAGACCGGATGGTTAGGATCAAACCTCAGTTCCTGACCGCCCAGCAGTTCACACAGCTCCTTATAAGAGCCGCCCACGTCAATGATACGGACCACGCCATCACGACAGCGCATGTCGGTAACGAATTCGTTGGCAAGGAATGACTTACCCGCACCCGAGGTCGCGATCACCGAAAAATTGTATGAGGTGGCCGAATCAAAAATGTCGATACACGACATTTGACCGCGGCGAGAAACCAGCAACAGTCCGTTTGCGTAGAGGTAAGGGTTCCCCTGTGGGTCTTTGCGTACTACTGGCCCGTTACCGCCCCAATCGCCCTGGCAGATTGAGGCGCAAGCGCCGTTTAGGCTGGACACCATCTGTGCCCGCTGAAGGCCTGATGTAGGCTTGTCCATGCGTGGGTTGTAGCCCCATGGCAAAGACGACAACCAGATAGGCAGCGAGATATAGCGTTCACGCGAGGCTCTGAAGCCTGCTTTCCGCCACAACGAGGAAACATAGTCCGCGTCCGAAGCTGCTCGCTCAGGCTCGGTGATGATGTTGATCCCCGACCACATACGTACCGGGCAGTAGTTCGAGCGAGTATCGTTGAGCAGCTGCTGGGTATCTCTACGCCGCGTGAAGAGATGCGGCATCATCCCCTTATACCACTCGGAATCACTCATGCACTGCTTTGAGATCATGCCCATTCGCATGGTGATGTCATCACGAGCCTTTTCGGTGTTCGGCTTGTAGATGGTGGTATACATCCAGTAGGCCGGCGCGATCCGATCGGTCGCCGACTTCAACTCCCCAAGCATGTCACCGGTCATGTAGAGACGCAGGTAGTCCGGGTAGGTGTCGATGGTCAAAGGGACAACATCCACCTCCCTTTCATTGTCGCTAAACTGGACTGCACCCGAGGACTTCACTCGAATGCGTGTGCGCTTATCGAAAATGGAATCAATGAAGTGACCACTTTCCTCCTCCAGGCGTTGAAGCTCCCCTGGCACCATTTGTGGGTTGGCTATGCGGCGCAGCACACGTCGCGTACCCAATTCGTTCATCAGGGCAGGGGACAGGCCCATAGAGCTGAATGTCCCCATCACCGACTGCCGGAATTCGTCGCACATGTGCCGCCATGAACGAATCTCTTCAGCATGCTCTGGGTCACCGCCAAAGGTCATGGTGAAAAAGGCGAAGTAATGCACCTCCCGGGGATATAGACGCTCATTCGGTAGGAGGCTTTTGTTCCCGGCCGCGGCGTCAAGCATGTGCTTGCTACGGCGCTCTACCAGCTCTTGGAGCATAGGGTCTTTGCAGTAACGTAACCGCCGTGCCTGCCAGGTATTTATCCGGTCCTCAATGGCCGGCGAACTATGGGCGACGAACTGGATAACCGTGTCCGCTGGCGCTCGCGTAATCAGCGACTCGATTTGCTCCTCGATGTCCTTGCCAGCCACCATCAATGGCGCAAACTGGACGCCGAAGCCAAGCTGAGGATGTTTACCATCATCCCGGACACAGTAGTTATCTTCATAGTCGATGTAGGGGAGCAGGCTCGCGGGATCATCCCGCTCAGTCAGCGCCTCGGCTGCCTGGAGGGGGAGGGCGCGATCGCCATAATCGGGAGCGCCCTGCTGGATCATGCGGCGCACTTGGTGCCGCATACGAGTCATCGCGGTTATCTTCATATCAATTCTCCGGGACGATCTGCATTTGCGGCTGAATGCGATAAGGATTCACGCTGGCGTCTTGCCCTCTCGGCGCGATGTGTTGAACACCCGGAGAAGGTCCGATCATGCCTGCCCCAATGCCATCGTCACGCAGCTGGCCATAACTCCAGTCATCGGGCAGAGTCACATACAGGTACTCGCCCGATCGTAGAATGCCGTCATCACCGCGCCATGGCGCCACCCAGATACGCACCGGTTTACCTGGCTGGTAGACAGGCATATCGGTTAGGCCTCCCCCGCTATAGGGTCGCCATTGCTCGATCTTTTCTTCTTCAGCTTCTGAGCCATCCTTACGGCCCTCCATCACTGTTTCAGAGGAACCACTATTTGCCACCGCAGCTTCATAAACATCGCCGGTACCGACACACTCGCTTCCCAGCTCACAATCATGCTGGACAGTGGCACACCCACCGAGGAACAGCAGGGCGGTCAAGGGGATCATCAACTTTAAGCTCATCGTATTAGCCCTCGCTCGGCATCTTGTCGGCCAGCTCGTAGGCTTCCCACTCGAGCTTCTGGCCTTCCTGGATTACAACAGTGCCACGGCGCCCTGATGGAACCTCGATCACCGGGAACATGGATTCAGCCTCTTCGATGTAACGCTCTGCCAGTATCTCCATCGCGCGGCCTGCACCGCCGTACATGCCAACCTCGGCGACACTGTTCGGGTCGATGGTGTTGACAACGCCGCTGCCTGTGACAGCCGATTCAGCACCTTGAGCTGCTGTTGCAGCAATGCTGCTGGCGCCTTCTGCGAAGCCAGCAAGCATGGCCTTACCCAGCAGGGCGCCAGCACGTCGCTCAACTTTGCCGCGAAGCCCCAGACGGCCATCCGAGTCCACGATGTAGCCATTGATTGGAGACTCAAGCATCATTCCAGTCCGTGTATCGACACAGGAAATACGAGAGACGTTGATATGCGCTCGCTCGCTCGACAAATCACCGTAGCCACCGCCCATACCAAAGCAGTCAGCGAGGCGATACCGCGCACTGCCAGGTAGGAATGCATCGTTTTGAATGCGGAATAGCACCGGCTGAGGGTTGTTGCGGGTACGCTCGGCAGCGCCAAAGTCAGCGCCAGTCAACATTGCCACCTCAGAGAACGACCCCATAGGGAGGAACCCAGCTTTAGGTGGCCCCAGATCCTCTTCTTCGTCATCCTGCTGAGCCGCTTCATTACGTAAGATGCGAGCGCTGGACTCACCACTTGAGCCATTGAGTACGATCGGGTCAGCCGGTCCTTCTTCCTTCTGGAGCTGTGGAAACTGTGAAGGAATGACGCCGCCCTGTGTCGACGATTGTTGCCTCGGGGGTAAACCGGCACGGCCAGAGTCACCATCTCGACGCGCTACCGGGGGCGGAGGTACCGCGCCAGCGTCGTCGCCTCGGGGGGGGCGAAGATAGTCAGACGGGGCACGGTTGGCGTCGGTGCTTCTGTTTGAAGATGTGCCAATGCGAACCTCACTGGTGCCATCATCTCCGCTAGAAATATCGGCTAGTCGTGTGCGCAGCGACTCCATGGTTTCCCGCGTTTGCTCGCGTTCGGATTCCATGCCAGCCTGCATTTCTTCGAGCTGCGCCTGAAGTCGTGCATCCCTCTGCTCTTGACTCTCGCGCTGGTCTGCCAATTCTTCATGAGCCTCCCTTAACTGTTGTTGAAGTCGGGAAATAGTGACTTCCTCCCCATGCCGTGTATCCGGCGTGGTGTCCATAAATTCCGGGGGAGGGGGCGCTTTATTGCTACTGTTGTCTCGTGCGCTAATAGCGTTACTTGCCACAAGCCAGATGACTAGGCAGGCCCCACCACCATATAGAAGCCACTTTCTTCCCTGCGCTCGCTCCAACAGGCTCTGAGAGACTACCTTGGACTTAGCTCGGGCCTTGGCCACCCTAGAAGGCTTGTCCTGGCCCGATTCATTCGGCTGCTGGTTGTTCTGATCTTCAGCCACGGTCAACCTCCACGACGATCATTCGGGGCTGATCGCGCTCACTTACCGTGTCCCCTTCCAAGGAAACAGCAACGACGCCATCGCGGTAGAAGTCACGAGGCTCGACTTCAAGGGAGGTATCAGAAGACAGCCGGTAAATATTCACGACATGGCCGGAACCACGGTACTGGGTTTCCGCTGTGAGCTTGAGCGTGCCGCCATTAGGCATTTCAAGTCGGGCACTAGGCGGGGCGCCAGCCGGCTCAAACCCGCTAGGGCGAGCCCCCTGGAAAGCGGACAGGATAGTGTCAGCAATCCAACGATCCTTGGGCCGGCTTTCCCTTTCGGGCTCTGCGGATAGGTCAGGGGCGTTTCGATACCGGAACACCTGGGCATCGATGCCGCTTTCCGGCGCTAGCTTCACCGTGAAGGCCTCGCCGCTTCGCAGCTGGATGAAGATAGAGAACGGGTCGGCTTCGTCTGCAGGACGGATGAGGAGACCACGTTTGCCATCAGTCGGCACAGGGTTGTCACGCAACTCGGCCTCGGGGGGGATAACAATCGTAGAGTACGGCTCTGGGAATACCAGCCGGTTATAAGCATCGGTGGATACAACCACCTTCTGGACATCATCGCTGGCGCTGACAAAGGTGGCGACGGCAAGCGCCGCCACCATGACCAGCCCCTGCATCTTAGGCTTTTTCATTCGTCCTCCAAAGAGAAACCAGCGACATACGGAACGCCACCGCTGAAGGAATAGCGGACACGGTAAGCAATCGGTTCGTCTTCGATCTGTTCGGTGCCATGCCAAGCCCGCAAGCGCCCATAAACTCGCACTGTGCCGTCTAGGACTTGGGTCCCTTCAATGAACAAGGCCTGGGTACGCTCAGATTTCTCCAGGTCTGGAATCCGTGCTTGTAGATCATTGCCGACCTTGGCATAGAGGGCCGGCGTCATCCGGTTCTGGAACCGAGCGTATTGGCTTCTCACGTTCCTTGGGGTCCAAGAGCTGTGCAGCTGGGCATCCGCCATGGCTATCTCAGTGAGGTAGCTCGCATCGGTATAACCAGCGCTGGCGCCCACCTCGACCGGCCCATCCACGACGTGCAGGTTGTAGGGAACCAGCCGGGTTGGCATATTGGCGCTGAGCTGGACATAGCTCTGCAAGACATAGATCAGCAACCCAGTCAGGAGCAGGGTGCAGAACATCCAGCCCCTGGCAGCGACCCACTGATTTCGCAATGCATTGAGGTATTTCATCAGCGAATGTACTCCAATCGCATTGGCCTAGGTGCGTATTTGCCAAGCAGCGGGTCTAACTTGAGCCCCATCCGCCACAAGCCATGCTGCACTTGTCCCCGCTTCTGGCCGGCACGCATCTTCTTAGCCATCATCATGAGAAAGATCCCCGCAAATAGGCCTGGGATAAAAAACCGCATGATGATGCCCACGCCGATCACCATGATGGCGACAACCACCTCGGTCATCTCCCAGGCGAAGATGGGGATAGGGGCATCAACATCCTGCGGTATCCGATAGGACTCGTTAGACATGACCCGCGACTCCTAACTCAGGTGCCTGAGAACCAGCTGAAGATTTCCTTGATCATGAAGGGGCCGACCGCAAAGGCACCGGCGATCCCTAGACCCAGGAACGCAGGGGCAGCAGATTGACGTCCAAGGCCCACCAGGCAACCTATGATCAGCGCCAGAATGGAAATGCCGATACCGAAGGGCCCATGCGCCAGCTCTTCAACCTTGTCAGCGAAGTCTTCAAAGTCTTCCTGTGCCCATGCTGGCATCGCCAGGAAAGCGGTAGTAGCAACCAACAGTGAGCGCTCTGCTGCTCGCTTCTTGTTCATGCGGAGGCATTCGACTAGATGAGCGAGCTTGCCCTGCTTGGTTGTGGCCTGGGTATCTACGGAAGTAGTCATTGGTACTGATCTCCTAATGTCGCGAGGACTTCGTTTGCGTATTGCTGGCCTGCCGGACTATTCGGCGACCCAGCGTTGTAAGCGGCCAATGCCGCCTCCCACTCGCCGTAGCGCGTGATGTTGTCGTAGAGAATCCACGTCCCTACAGCGAAATTCGTACACTCATTTTCCAACAACTCACGCTCGGTAATTCCCCATTGCTGGAGGTAATTCCGGTTGGTTTCCTGGTCGAGCCACCATGTATTGACTTGCATAGCGCCTAGGTCGTAAGTGCCATTCTTGTTCGGACCTATGCGACCCACTAATTGCCCTCGGCTGCCGCTCTCTTGAAGACGTACTGCCGCGACAATCTCGATGGGTACTTGGTAGTAATCAGCGATTTCAGGGACACAATCAGGTAGGGCAATCATTGACCACCTCCTAGCGCTGTTCTTCAGCCACAGCCGCGGATTCCCCAGCGCCAGCTTCGTCGTTGGTTTCTTCTGGGGTGTTCTGCGCTTCAGGCTTGGCCACATCAAACGGCGTCATCATCCGCTCAGCGACCATGGCAGTGGGGCTGACACGATCCATCACCAGCCCGACCTCCAGACTTTCCTCGAAGCCGCCTTCTGCTCCTGGTTTGGGGATCTTTCGCAATAGGCCGGTAACTCGTCCCTCAACATGCAGGGCGGTGCCGGCCTCGTACTCGACAAGTCGATCGACAACGCGCCCAAAAGCAGCCATGGACACCACGCCGGTATGCTGAAAGGAGCGCCCCAGGTCCGGTCGGTCAGGGCCGATCTGCAGGTACGCTGTGGAGGGTGGTCCCTCCTTCTCGGGAGTTTTCCCCCCCCTCAGCAAGCCAATCGCAATGAAACGATTGAAAAGATGTTTTTCGATGTTGCCCTCGATCATCGGGGCAGCCGGCTGGATGTTGTTGGCCACCAACTCGGCACTCAGGTGCTGCTCGCCCGTGTGGTGTGCACGGCGCACAATGCCGCCAACATGGCCGAAAATTTCAATGTAAGAATCAACATCCAGCTTGGCTGCGCGATCAGATAGATGGTTCGGAATTCGGACAATGATCTGATTTACAGATTGGATTAGGGCTTCTGTGCTTCGCTTGTTCTTACCAACCTTGAGCACCATCAGGCCAGAACGACCGCGCTCCTTTGGCGTCTCTTTTCGTAGAATCTGGGCGTG
Source organism: Vreelandella sulfidaeris Esulfide1 (assembly GCF_054072535.1). Taxonomy (NCBI): domain Bacteria; kingdom Pseudomonadati; phylum Pseudomonadota; class Gammaproteobacteria; order Oceanospirillales; family Halomonadaceae; genus Vreelandella; species Vreelandella sulfidaeris. Next base: position 61,662 of record NZ_JBSVSF010000002.1, read on the forward strand.
GGCGATAAAGACGTTCATTGGTCTGCCTCCAGGTAAAAAATCTCGGCGCGACGGTTTGCCGCCCGCGCTTCATCAGTCGTGCCGTCAACCAACTTGGGATAGATGCCATGCCCTTCCGTCAGGAACCGGGCCTTTGGCCAAGCCAAATGGAGCTGTCCCGCGATCGCATCAGCGCGGCGCTGTGAGAGTGAAATGTTGTAGGACTCAGGGCCGATATGGTCGGTGTACCCAACAATGAGCACACGGCCAGCCAGGTCTTCTCCTTCCAGGAAGGAAGCCATTTCACGCTGAGAGGTAGGCGTCAGCGTTGTTGAGTCGAACTCGAAATGGAAGCGCGCCAGAAGCACAGACTCCATGGCGTCCTTGTAGTCATCCGGCATTGAGGCATGACGCTGCTGCCAATAGGCCTCGTCGTAAACGGTGCCGCCGTAAGCGTAGCGATCAAGCCCCTGGCCAGCCCCGTAGTACCAGTTGGTGGTACGGGTCGCGTTGACCCCTCGAAGCGTATAGGCAGGGATCACCACATGCCGACTGGTCATCGTGTTATACGAATCAGGTAGCGTTGACGTGCGTGCGTGCTCCAGAGCCGAAGGATGTGCTGCACAGCCAGCAAGAACAGCTGTCAGCGCGACAGCAAGCACAGGGTTTCGCAGTGTCATCAAAGGTTCTCCAGGTACTTGATTACCGCCTCGGCCCTCTCGGCAACGTCTCCCGACAGGCTCAATAGCTTCACTTCAGAACGAGACACAGCGACAAAGGCAGGGTACTCACGAAGACCTGCCCGACCAGCAAGCCTCGCTGCTCGCTCAATCGCCTCGACAGAGCTGGGATCGCTGATATGGTCGTCCGCAAACTCGTTCCACCGAACTTGGGGAACATGCAATTGGAGGTGCGCCAGCACATCGTCATAGTCCTTGAGGGGAACCCCGGTTTCGCCAGCCGTGAGAAAGGCTTTGCGAACGTCATTGGCGACCCCTGGAATAGAGCGAGATGCGTAAAAGGCGCGTTCACGCCATGCTCGTTCAAGGCCGGTATGGGAAGGCAGGGGAGCGTAGCGGTACTCCAGGCCCGCCGCTTCGACGGCTGCCTGAATAGAAGAGTGGTGTTTGTCCATGGCCTGGCAGTGCGGGCAATCGAAGCTGGCAAACTCAACCAGCGCCAGAGGCTGATCATTTCCGGCATGTGCGCCAGCAGCGAGGCCCAAGGTGGCCACGGTGACACCAAGAAATTTACGGATAGGGTGTAGCAGACGGGTAGGGGAAATCATTGGTCGCTCTCCCCCGACTGATCACTAGATTCGTTACCTTGGTGGCTTTCGATCCAGGCGTCTTCGTGCAGCAAGCGCCACACGGTAAAGCGACAAGCATAGTCAGCTGATTCAAACGCCTCATGCACCGATTCCTGTTGCTTAGGAAAGGTTAGCTGCGTCAGTGAAGTTGCCACATTGCCAAACCACAGAACGGGCTGACAGGTTCGCTCAATTCGAGCTTCTGAATCGGTCGCCAGGACAATCCATGCGACCCAAACTAATATGGCCACGCCAATAAGCGTGCTGCCTCGCATCGCCATCATCTCAATTCCGCCTCCCAGCGGTGCTCTCTCATAGGTGCCCTTATTGGGCCTCGCAGGTAGATAGGGCAGCCACTGACACTTAACCGGGGGAAGTAGAGATTTTTTTGCGCGAGTCGCTTTGCTGGCGCATGCCAAGGCTTAGAGGGAGATGAAAACGACTATCGAGGGAGGCTTAGAACAGGGAGAGCTGGGTTTCTTTAGATCGAGGAGAGGGGGAGGCGCTGCTTTGCTCATTATCTGCTTTCAAATACTCTCCAGAGGCATCATCAGCGCCAGCGAGCCACGCCATATCCTCAGGCGACCAAGGACGAAAAGGAGAGGGCTGATAGGTGCCCAGCGTTTTGTGTATTTCATGAGACAGGCGGTAAGCCTCGTAGCGCCCTTGATCCATTACCTTTCCGTTAGGATGTGTTTTCGGAATGCTAACCCAAATGCTAAAGCTGGCGCGATCGCATCGACCGCGCCAGCTTACTTCTTACTGGGCGGGCTTATCGGCCACAAGGATGGTCACGTTTACGCCAGTCCCGGCGAACTCACCCTGATAGCTAGCAGTCCATTCCACCTCCCAGCCCGGCAGTAGATCCTTGCCGCGCATGCTGCCGGGGAGGATAGCCACAAGGCGCCCGCCAGGAGCTAGACAACTCGCTGCGGCTTCAAGATGATGCAGGGCTCGACCTTTGCTGTACGGAGGGTTCATGACTATTTTGGTGTAGCTTCTGGCCGTATTTGCCCACTCTAGAAAGTCGGCTTGATGGCAGCGAAACCCCTTCGCCGCTAGCACCTTGCAATGCAGCGGTGCCAGCTCGACACAGGTAGTCCGATCTTTGGGAAGCATATCAGCAATATGGCCCTGGCCAGCACTTGGCTCCAGCACCGTATCCTGGTCGTTGATTTCGGCCAATTCTACGACCTCATACGCCAAGCGTTCCGGGGTAGGGTAATACTGGTGGCTCTTATGGTCAGGGATGCAACCACTGGCAACAATCTCATCCAAAATCGGCTTGGTGTGGTAGCCGAACTCGAACCACGACACTGCGCCGTTATCACTGAATACCTTAACCCCACCGATGGCCTTGAGCACCTGCTCAGCCTCAGCCAGCGCTACCTTATCCTTCACTCCATAATCGAACTCAATCGCCCAAGGGTTTTCTGTCTTCGGCGACCGTGTTTCGAGATGTCGAAGGTGGCTAGGGCAGCGGGTAGGGACGCTGCGCATGGAACCGAGTAAATTGATGACCGCAAATTGAAGTGGGCGATCCATTAGCACAAAGTCTTTAGGCTTGCGCTTAGGCGGGGTACGGAACTGAGAAGGAATTGCAGTCGGGTGCAAATGCGCCAGCACTTGGTTTAGGCGAAAAGCGATTTCGGGGTGTACCTCAAGATGCGCCGTGCCTTTTTTAAAGACCTTCAGGTACAGAGCGCCACCATCAACCATAAACCGCTTGCCTGGGGTGCGCCGTGCAATATCAATCAATCGGCTAGAGGCCTGCCAGTTTGGTTCATCCCGGCCCATAAATTTAGCAATGACTGAGCGAAGGTCATTGATATGGCCTGCCTGGTCATGATTCACCGTCTCATAGGAAGTGACGACATAATTGAGGATCATCCGTTTGTAGAAACCTTCAGGCCGATTGGTAACATGCTCACGGCTTAGGGCACGGAATATACCGTCGACACGCTCAGCTAGGAAGGTGCCGCGCATCATTAGCAGCTCGGTCAGGGTTGCCCTTACGGTTTCCTCAGTGAAGTCAGGGGTTTTCATCTCGTTAATCTGCTCCCACCACTCGCTACGGCGAGTCTGAGGCATGAAGTCGAGAACATCGGTCATCTTCAAGGCCCGGACCCAATATTCAGCGTTCAGCGCTGCGATCGCGCCTTCTTCAATAAAAATATTCTCTGCGGACAGTGATGAGTAACGTGTGTTGTCGTGCTTGCGATTGCCCTGGATGAAGTAGTTGATGACACCTTTACGATCACCATCAAACAGTGCCGCCACTTCTTCCACACGCCTACGCATTGCGTTGTAGCGCCCCATCAGCCCATCGACCATATCTGTCGAGGCCGGGGCGAAGAACTCGCCCATATCTCCAAGATATTCTGTGCTGTCATGGCTATCAATGGCTTCGTGAATCATGGTGCCGTTCCCTATTTAGTGATCTATTACAAGCGAGTTTCCGAGGTGCCTGGCTTCCTGCGTAGGTGACGCCGACCGGCTGCCTTCGTTATGATGTAAACACTTTAATGCAGCATTACTGTTTACGGCAAGTAAAAATGTGTTCAATGCACACTTTTTAGGGGATACCATGTCCACAGATGACATCAGCACTCAACAGCTATACGCGGCACTGGCAAGGCTTAGAATGAAGGGTCGTGCATGTGATGCAGCTTCAGATGTGATTATGAAGGTGTGCGATACATACGCTAAAGCAGCCAATATGCATGGCGTGTCCAGAGCTGCTGTTTCTCAGGCAGCAAAGCGAATACAGGCGGAAGTAGATCGGGTGTTCGTGGCAGTCGAGGTGAGATTGCCCAAGGACAAGCTGCTGGCGCTGGATGAATGGCTAGCGAGCCAAGGAGGGGCAAGACTAACCAGCAGCGACGCTGAGAAAGGAGAACCGTAGTAGGTTAAGGCGGGGAATATTGACAGGGGAAGCGGGCTGGCAAGCCAACCCGCTGCATCACATCCTGGATGAAGGGGCTATATAGGCCCAGCAAGTCACAAAGAGGGGCGGCGCTCGCCTGCTTCGGGCGGTGCATACTGGCTAAGGGTAGCCTCCAACAGCTCGGGTATCTCAAGGCAAGAACGAAGCTCGCATTGAGCATGGATCAGTAGCGCCAACTTGGGTGTCCACTCAGGAAGCCCGAGATGGCCGACATACTCCTCAGCGACAGGGCCAGCCAGAAACTCAGCCGCAGAGAACTGGTGCTTGAGGTTGTTGCTCTTTAGGTCATCAATTGCTTTCAAAAATACTTGCGTGAGTAACTGACGGTGGGGCAGCAGCTCCTGCGACTGATGGCAATCGGTCGACACAATGCTCTGGCCTGGGATAAGCACATCAGCAAGTGCGGAAATTTGTGAGTCCATGATCTAACTACTCCTGCCCAGTGCCAGCCGCAAGGCTTTGAAAGTGACTGTTGATTGAAGCCATGACCTTCAACGGGTTGGCCACGCGATCAAATCGAGCTTCGCTTGTGCCAGTGCCTGCCGCAGACATTTTCACCGTCCCATATCCTAGCAATCGACCCAAGATCGTCTGGTTCACTTCGGTCGAACGAATGTGATGAATAAATAGGGGTGTAACACGCCTGGCAATAATGCCGTGCCGCTCTATCACGCGATCGGGGCCTATGACGTACTCGTGAGCAAGGCGCTGATAGGCGATGTTCAGCAGCCCCCAGGCGGCCAACCCCATCCCTGCCCAGGAAAGGATGTTCGTCAGAGTCTCTGGAGCGTTTGCCCCAGCGAGGGTAAAGGGGGCATGAGGAGCAAAGTGCAATGCTGCCCCCAAGGGTACAAGCAACCAGTGTCCCAGCAGGGCGCGGTGACTGACTCGGAAGGTGGTCTTGCTTATCATGGGTTTCATCTCCCGGCTGCTGCCACCTCCGCTTCTTTCAGTCGGTGGCTCAATTGTGATTCTGCCGTTTCAACGTGGAAAAGCTCGATGCTGTCATCCGGCCAGCGGATCAGGACGAACCCATCTCGAAGCAGGTGGGTTAGAGGGGTAGGGCCAGAGATGACAGGTAACGAAGGGCCTTCGAGTGTGTGGAGTTCCCACCGACTGGCTGAGCGGTCATGAAAAAGAGCCGCGTTGTCAGCGCCACCTGGCCAATCCAGGTCACAGTCGCGTTCAAGACGCCTAACAAGCTGTCTCGCCTGGCGGGAATTACGCGGCCCGCTCATAGGCAACCTCCAGCCCACACACTTTCTTTACAGCACACTCAATTTCTTGGCGCACCCGGTCCATCGTCAGTAACCGCGCCCCCTCCTCATCAATGATCAGCGTCAGTGTTTCGTTGGTTTCGCGCAGGGCCGCCCTATCAACGACAAGTCGTGAGAGTAGGGAAAGCTCGTCGTGCGCGTTCGCAATAAGAGCACCTGAATCCATAATACAAACCTTAATTATACTAGACGACATCTTTTAACTATGAATATGTGACAATTTTTACGGATTCTCCGCCATTACTAATTGCCGTTATTACTGATTTACGGCGCTGCGTTTGCGATGGTTCGGGATTGTGTAGAGAATACTTTGTCTGGAAATGCTTCGCAGAGTTTTAAATATAAAACGTCGTATGGTATAAATTATATATCTATAAGTAGCTTTGCCTGAAACCATCAAAACAACGGATTAAAAGGGGATCAAAATGACTATCAAGCGTACTCTCATGGGTCTGGCTGCCACATCAATGCTGCTGTTGGCTGCTGGTTGTGCTGCCCCGCAAGGGTCTGGCATGTTGCAGAACTCAGCCGTCAGCGCGATCACTGATGTGCTAGGAAGTCGCAACAACAATAGCGTCAGCGCAGCAGGAGCAGACTCGGCCAGTCACATGCAGGGCGTTCAGGGTTTGGTTAATGGCGGAAAAGCAGGTATGAGCGGTGCCGCCTACGGTGCTGTTGGCGCTGGCGCGCTAGGTCTGGCTGACAAGGGGATGCGAAGCGCTTTCACCGCATTGCAGGGCGAATCCGAAGTCGGGTTCGAGGACGTTGCCAACATGAAACAGAACATCGTCAAGAGCGATACTTATGTCGATGGTGAAGGCCGTACTTGCATTGATTACCACATCACTGTCACTGGTGGCCCCGAGGACAATGATCAGAATGTCACGACTTGCCAGAATGCCGGTGGCGACTGGGAACGAATCTGATTCGATCAGCGGCCACTCTATTAGTGGCCGCTCAGCTTTTGGAGGGCAAAATGGCTGACGATAATCTCAATACATCGCGGTTCGATAAGTCTGCTTTGGACATGACGAGACTGGAAGCCTTTACGATGACCGCCATGCACGCCATTCTGCTTGGTGAGGGAGGGGGTAAATTAAGCCCCGAGGAAGTCGGCGAGAGCGCGGCAGCCTTTGCCGAAGCATCGCTCTCCGCGGCCTCTGAAACGCTCGATGACCACGACACGAAACCGAGTTAACCCCATGCAAGACTGCAAGTACGCGATCGGGCAGCAACCTTAACGGTTTGCTGCTCGATTTCGTTGGAGGCAGGTTTAATTTTTTCGCATGCGAAACAGAGCAATGCCTACTAGGTCATTGACTATCAAGTTGATGCAATCACCTGAGCCGGAAATAGGTCACCGCGCAACTTGAAGCGCCCTACCATTGAGGCCAATCGTTCGGCGTGCTCGCTGAGCTGATCGGTCGACATGGTGGACAGCTCGGCTAGAGATGCGTTCTGCTTTGTCATGCGATCCAGCTCCGCCACGGCGATATTCACCTGGCCGATGCCGTCGCTCTGCTCGCCAGCGGCATGACTGATCTCGCTTAGCATGCCAGCGACGCGTTGTACGCCCGCCATCAATTCATTCAAGTAATCTACTGTTCATGAGTTCCTGGGGCCGATCATCAATTGCGACTCGATTTTATGTTCGGATGGGCATAGCTGGTATAACATCTTCTCTGCTAACCATGGTATTGCTCACGCTCGATAATCAGCGCGTGATCGGCAAGGAATATCACATTCAGAACGTCAACAGCTATATGAGCCGCTTAAAGGGATGGATGGGGCGCTTTCATGGAGTGGGAACGGTGTACTTACCCAACTATTTGGCATGGCGACGTTTGTTTGAAACCGCAGAGCCAACGGAGGAGATGTGGCTACGTATAGCGATTGGCTCAAACCAACAAAAGATACCAACATAGCCATATAAATACAGAATTCAGAGATTCGGCAGGTCTGCTGCAAGCTAGGCAGAAGGAGGGGGTCTCAAACCGTCCCTGTCCAAGGGCGGGGAAAGGCGCTACAAGCGCTTATCCGGGGTGAACGAGACTTCCCTGGCACTGTCAGCCAATGCCTGGAAATAGGAGTGACTGGGGTTGATCAGGTAGTTCGTTTCTCGAGGCACCACGACACTTGGGACTACTAGCGCGAGGCTCGATTGGCTCTCAAGCCAGCTGTCGCCGATCTCCGCGGTCGAGGCGGGCGCCGGCTCCTCCATCCAGTCTTCCGGCAGACTATCGGCAGGCAGGCGCATCAGCGCATTTTCCGGGATAGTCACCTCCAACAGCGCATAGTGTGTCAGCAACCGATAGTCATCAAGATGAACCATCACCTCAAGCATAGCCAGTGATTCAGCACTGGCGAGGTACACACAGGCCTTCCCCTTGCTATTCCATCGACCGCCGTACAAGCGGGCTCCCTCCCCATCGAAGGCCGTCTGGAGCCACTTCCGCTTTACGAGGCGGTAACCACGAACCGTACTCACGCGAAAACGCCGTGCTCAAGCCGTCCGATCAGATCCAGCACAGCTTCAGCGCCAGCAGTCGTCGCCACCATTTCCACCGGTCGCCGACCACCGAGACCGCGCACCGGATTGAGGAGCCAGCGCCTCGCCCGCTGTTGATCTCCTTCAAAGAGATCAACAGCGCTCTTGTAGACCTCGGCAAAGCGGTACAGCCGATCGCCTTCGTCTTGCTTGAAGCGCCCAGCCGTGGCTCTTCGCTGCAATGTCGCTGGCTTGATAACGACATAACGCGCCAGCTCCTTGCTTTCCAGGCCAGACGCCACAGCAAGTTCCGTGTAGACCTTGTACGGGACGCCTTTTTCCAAAGCCTCATGCAGTTGTGCCCCACGCGCTGGAAGACCCAGGGCCTTCCAAAAGTCGTCTTTCTTGGGCTTAGGCTTCGGCCGATACTCTTCGATGGCAGCTTCCATGGCCTCCCCTCCACTCATTTGATATAACAACAGTGTATCAGAAGATCGAAAGACTGCCACTGCGGTTGCAACTCCAGGCAGATCTAGGCGCGGGCACCTATAGCGCCTCTGCGCTACAGCTTGCCCAAGGGCTGCATCGCAACATTGCTTATCGCGTAAGCAAGGCCCCAACAGAGAGTGGTAAAGTAGACCGAAAGAACAGGAGAGGTTGCATGCCCACGTCCACCGATCATAACCAAGTGTTTGAAAATAGCGTACTTCAAGCGGCTAAAGAGCTATTGGAGACAAAGCTCGCGACCCTGCCTTGGCATCAGTTCGAACTTGAGTACCATTCGCCTACAGGCAGAGCGAGATTGCAGGTCCGTTGTCAGCAAGAAGCCGATTCTCCTGTCAGAACCTTGGTCCTCTCTGTCACCTTCTTGCACGACTCCGAAGAGCTTCAGCTTAGTAACATAATGATGCCGCTCGCCCTACGTTGGGAGCGGCTTGGCAAGCGCACTATTAAGGCCATCTTCGAGGTTGCTCATCCAGCCGGCTACGATCTCTTCCTCATAGATACGGTCCCGTCCTTCCATGATCGACTTCTGAAGCGGAACGCTCGAGCTGTGACCGATGACATTGTGATGATCACACCGGAAACTGACCTCGTGAGTGACATTGGCAGTCCAAAGCCCAATTCTAGCGAAGTGCGCGGCTATTCAATCTTCGACGTTCTCGATGAACTAGATGCGGACGCCTAGCTTAAGATCGATTGATGGCGAGCCAAAACTGACAACTTAGCAGCTCACCACTATCGAGCAGGGCGGTTAGCTTCCGGCTGTAATTCACGCCGCCTAGTCCCTTTACCAGGGGAGAGCTATCGAGCACACTCGCTCAGCACAACCTCTCTTGACGCAATTACATGAAAAACAGCGCAAAAATCCCTTACGGCATCCGCAATAACAGGTTGGTGCATATCAGCCAGCTCACAAGGGCCGAACGCGGCGGCCGTTGCGGCTGTGTCTGTCCTGAATGCAGAACACCGCTTGAAGCGAGAATGGGGGATATTGTCCGTCACTATTTCGCACATGCCAGAGGGACCCGACCATGCGCTGGGGGCACTGAAACCGGAATACACCTAGCCGCAAAGCAGTTGATCGCAGACCGAAAGGAAATACCCATTCCTCTGCTTCAGGCGGTACTTGAGGCGAAGGATAGCCTTGGCTACAAGCACACCGAATCTAAGGTCATTTTCCCCGGCCACGATCGGCAGCCGGTGGATGACACAAAACTTGAGTTCAGCTTGGGGGACATCCGCCCTGACCTTATCGTGAGCTTGGGTCAGATAGAAATCCTAGTCGAGGTGGCCGTAACCCATTTCATCGACGCGGAAAAGCAGCAGCGGCTTGAGTCCCGTGGCCAGCGCTGCATCGAAATCGACCTGGGGGACATACCACGGAACCTAACACCGGTCGAGCTCGAAGAGCATGTATTTAACTATCAACGAGCCTACTGGATCGTAAATCCCAAGATCGAAGCGGAGCAGGAAAAGCTACGCCCAAGACTTCAGCAGCAGATCGAGAAGGCCAACAAACGAATAGCACAGGCGAATATCGCAAGGGAACAAGAGGAGCAGCGACAACGTGAACAACATGCCCGGATGGAAGCTTATTTTAAAGCTCAGGAACAGAAACACGCTGAATTAAAACGCCAACGGGAGGAGGAGCAACGCCGGGCGAGAGAAAAAGCGACCGAGCAGGCCGAAATCCGACGACGCGAAGCCGAGGTTGCACGTCAACTCGAAGCTAAAGCCGAGCGGCATCGGCAACAGAAAACCTGGGAGCAAGAGCGTCAGCAACTCGATCTTCATGAGATGCGCCATCTCGCCATGGAACTTTTCGCGTCCTGTCAGCGTATTCATGCCAGGTCTGGCAAGGTGGCTACATCAACACGGTTCTGCTTGCCGATGGCCCGGCACAACCTCGAACGAGATATTCACAAAATGGACCTGGAAGCCATTCCTACCGCGGTTGAGACACGCACGGAATATGACTGGATGTTCGGGGTGCCGTCTCGTGAGTGGAAACTCGTGGCCTTGCTAGGCGTCGTCTATACCCGTGAGAGCATACAAAGCCGATACTGGATCTCAATCCAAGCCATCGAGCGCTATCTTGGGGAGTTCGGATACCAGCCTATTGTCGCTCTTCAGCGTGCCGAGCAGTTGCTGAATACTGCTCGTTACTACCATATTCTCGCAGAAGATCCTGCGTTAATGGCGTTGGAGCTACTTCCAAGGCCGCTGGATGCGATTGCAGAATTCGTTGGCGAATTGGACAATTTCAATATGATTCATCTGCTAGCTGCCAAGCTGGATGAACTTGCGTTCATACCCAAGCCTGCTAACAGCTGGCGCTAATACCATCAGCACAAGCAAAGTGGCCGCTCAAGCTGAGAGTAACTGTGATTCGGCGATAGCCGCTGCGTCCTAGAAGACTTTGAGTAGGAGGTCGTCAGAATTAACCTTGCCCTCTTTCACATACTGGACCAGTCAATATTCTTCGTACACTTGTCTATCTCGTAGCAATCGATATTTATACTTATTTATAAAAAAACTGGTAACGCTTTACTGCAATATCCCAAGCGCGTTCAGCCTCAATACGACTATTTAATACAAGCGTTCTTATATTATCTATATTTTCTGGCAGGACACCGCGCGTTAATTCCACAGTCAAGTCTTCATCAAGATATACTATCCAAGAACTTTCCCCATACTTGCATATCAAATGAGGAATGGAATCAGCACTTGTACAGAATGCAGCAATCTTTGGAACTTCAAAATCATTTATTGGCGGGCATAGGCCATGAAATTGCTTAAGATATTTTTCTCTAAGATAGACCACACCACTACTTTCCATCGCCGAGTAACCATGTTTAAAAAAATCAAACGGTACATACTCGTTTCCTTCTCTATATTTGACGGACATAAATCTTTCTGGCTGAATGCTTCCAAAGTACAACTTCCAAGTAGAAATATTTTTAGGCTTTTTACAGCTCAGCGCGGTTCTCTCGTCCTTAGAAAACGCTTTATAACTTGGATCTGTAGAATGCCCAAGACGGTTACGAAAGTTTTTTGATTCTCTTAGAATGTATTTACTGAATTTCTCAAAGTCAATGAGCCCACTCCAATCTTGTCGGTCGGTACCGCGGTATGCACTTATGTCTAGCGTTTGAAGATAAGTATCATCTAGGTCTATTCTGATCTTTGTTTTATCCATTGAGTATAACGTTTTACTAGATACACCCTCACGTTGACGGACTAAATCTAAATCACCCTTACCCGTTATTAAACTTCCCTCTGGCAGTCCATGATTCTTCCAACTTGGGCTCGTGGTTAACCAGACTACAGGAGCAAGGTCATTACCTAGCTCCATTCGATATACACCATAAGATAAACCAGAATGAAAAATGTCACAGGCCTGAAGCACTGACGTGTAGTGGTATAATTTCAAAAGGCTTTCCTTTCTATATTTTTATATTTGCTCAAGCAAACTTCAACATAGTGCCTGTGATAAAAATTTATAAACTTTCAGACTGAATGGCTTTTCTGCAATATGTTGCGTTGCATCGGTTCGTAAAATCATTTGGCATGTACTAGCGGTTATGGTGTTGGAGTAAAATTATTATCACAATTGCAGCCAGCAGCCCAGGAAAAATGTTCATGGCATTCTCCAAACCACGTTGAGGCCCACAGAAATGCCGATGATGGCGCCTAAGATTGATAACACGATCAACACACCTAAAGCGGGAGCATCTTTGCAACGAAGTAGACATTTTATGAGCTATTTCCTCTTTTCCTCTTTTCCTCTTTTCCTCTTATTCGACATTAGTCTGCCTAGCGGCGTGGTTTTCATTAAGACTTTGCTGCACGTCGTCGGCCATCCCGTCGAAGAGGCCTGGCTGGGCATCCACATTTGGGCCGGGGTTGTTGCCATTTGCCTGCCTAGCGGCGTGGTTTTCGTCAAGACGGCGTTGCATGTCTTCGGCCATGCCGTCGAAAAGGCCTGGCTGTGGCTCTTTTGTCCCAAGGTCATCTGCGAGCGTGGTAGATGACATTATTCCTGCAAGAACCAACACTGCCACTCTTGTTATCAACATAATCAATATATTTCCTTGGCTTGGTGTTGCTCTTACTACTTCACCCTGGGAATCTTCACTCCCTCCAGAGTGTAGTGCTCTCCTAGCTCTATAGCGCGGCGCACCGATTCCAACACCGGCTTACGCACTGCGCGGTAGCGGGTAGAATCAGGCGAGGCGAACCAGCCCTTCACCGTCTCCACGCTATACCCAGTCAAGGTGGCCACATGACTCTGGTTCAAGCCATGCCGCTCCATCAGCTGTCGGAGAGCTTCATTCGTCGGTTTCTCTGAAGTGCTCATTAATATCTCTCTATATATCGCCACTGTGCCTACCAGCAACGCTCTTTCATGTATGGCGCCTTAAAGCGCATTCAGGTGAAGACTACGCCTCAAAGCCCCAGCAGCGCCTAGCGCGACACTTGGCACTCTTCTGTGTATGCGCTTCTGCAAGACCAGGGGAGTGTAGTGCGCCACACAGCGTGGACTCTCATAAGTCAAGGTCGATTTCCACTAGCAAATCGACTGCTTGGTGAATATCTATGGCAGACCAAGGCTCCAACTCAGCAACGAACTCATTGTCGCGAATCAGACGCTGGATCTCAGGGTCCTATTTGATCGTCTCGATCTGCACGGTTGATGCCATGAGGTTCACCATTTGGCATCTATTTTAATAGGTGCTGCAAATAGTTTAATGTGCAATGCACACATCTGCAATGCTTGGAAATATTTAGGCATTAAAACCCATCCACGATAAACACTTGGCTTTTAAGCTTCCGCAGTTCGGTAAGTCAGCTCAATAGTAACTAATAAAAAGTGTGCGCCTTAATTATAAAGTGTGCACTGTACTCTATTACAAAGGCCATCAGTATCACGACTTTAAGGCATTCCATGAACCTAGCGATCAACCTCGACACCGCTATGCTGGTTACATTCGAGCCTGCTCCTACCTCTCTGCCCGAGTGCGTTCGCTAGGACGTCCTCAATAGCCAGTCTGGGGTATGAGCCGCTAGGGTGAACGGCTCTCATGCGGCACAAGCGCCATATCGGATATTGTCTCGTATGCTTTTGAATAAACGCGTGCCCCCCGTGGGACTCTATGGAGAAGTCCTGAGCGTCATGCCGACGGTAGCCTTTTATATTATATTCTCGCTCTTCTGATACACGATTGGATTCAGCCTTCTTACAACGGTTCTAAGCTTGGAGCTAATCATCTTCTTGCCGCTGATCTACCGGCTTATCGTAACGCTTGATCAAATAGTACAAGCTGTGGCCTGACACTTCTAAATGCTCATCGACCTCGGCAAAACGATGGCCGCACTCTACCACTTGATTGACGGCTTCGATTTTAAATTCTTCAGTTCAACGGGGATGGCTCATGGTTCCTCCTAGATGACTTAGGTATAAGGCCTGGAGGTGTCTACGAAACCCGGGTGATTCATTTGTAGTAGCCTCACTTATGCGTTGTTTTGTCTATGCATAGCGTCATACCGCATGGGCGTGGCGAAGAGAATAGTATTAAAGTTTCCTGATGTTCAGCCGTAATACATTAGTTCTGACATACAGTAACGGTCTTTGAATGCATAAAATCGGACTTATAGCCCTATTCAGCTTGTTAGTATCAGCGAACACTTATGCAGACTCACCAACATTGGGCGAGTTCTTTGATGGGGCACAAGAATGCTCTAATGAAGTTGTCATAACTTCACAGCCTTTGCGTGAGCAAAATGGTGGAATGATCACCCTAAAATCTGTTCCTTTCGATGAAATCGATATCAGTCAGTATGATATCGCTACTTCACAGCATTCTATTATTCAACTAATCCCAGTTGCTGAGTCAACATATCTTGATGGTTCGTCTGCAGGGTCAGCATGGCGCAACTGTATGGCCAGTAAAGGTCTGCCAGTTCCTACCGGTACTCAAACAAACTAGCTCCGACTTGAGGCCTGCGCCGGTGCGGGTAGGTAGCACCCTTGAAGGCTTACATGCCTCGCTAGGTAGCCTATTTTCGAACCCGCAAATGAATAGGTAATCCCCCCGAAAAACCAGGGTGCTCAAAAGTAGAATTTTCCGTAAGCTAAACGCAGGGAGATTCTGCATGAAAAAATCACGTTTTTCTGACAGCCAAATACTGTCAATCCTCAAGCAAGCCGAAGGCGGTGCCCCGGTTCCGGAGCTATGTCGTGAGCACGGTATGAGCAGCGCGACCTTCTATAAGTGGCGAGCTAAATTCGGTGGTATGGATGCGTCCATGATGGCACGGCTAAAAGAGCTAGAGGATGAAAACCGACGGCTCAAGAAGATGTATGCCGAGGAACGATTGAAAGCGGATATCCTCAAGGAAGCCATCGAAAAAAAGTGGTGAAGCCGTCTCGTCGCCGTGAGATGGCGCAGAAAGCCGTCATGGAAAAGCACGTCAGCATCCGCCTAGCCTGCTGGATGTTTAGCATCAGTGAAAATTGCTATCGATACCAAGCGAAGCTCCGCGGCGAGAACGATCAAATCGCCGACTGGTTGATCACGCTGACGCATAACCAGAGAAACTGGGGCTTTGGCTTGTGCTTCCTGCACCTACGTAATGTGAAAGGCTTTCGTTGGAACCATAAGCGGGTCTACCGGATTTACCGAGAGTTGGAGCTGAATCTTCGGATCAAACCGAAGAAACGGTTAATCCGCGAGAAGCCTGAACCTTTAGCGGTGCCTGAAACGATTAATGACAGCTGGTCTATGGATTTTATGCATGACCAACTGAGCGACGGTCGTCGCTACCGTCTACTGAATGTGATCGACGACTTTAACCGAGAAGGTCTTGGTATCGAAGTAGACATCTCGTTGCCTACTGAACGAGTTATCCGGGCGCTAGACCAGATCATTGAATGGCGTGGTAAGCCGCACTCTATTCGTTGTGACAACGGGCCAGAATATATCAGTGGTAAGTTATCGGCATGGGCGGAAGGTCAAGGTATTCAGCTGATGTTTATCCAGCCAGGAAAACCCCAGCAGAATGCTTATATAGAACGCTACAATCGAACGGTGCGCTATGACTGGTTAGCCCAATACCTGTTTGAAAGTACCGAAGAGGTTCAGGATTACGCCACTCGTTGGCTCTGGCACTACAATCACGAGCGCCCTAATATGGGGCTTGGAGGGATCACCCCTCAACAGAAACTGGCCGCTGTGGTCTGAACTCTACTTTTGAAACCCTCTGAAAATGGGGGGATTACCAATATGCATTGGTCACTCCTTGCAACAGCGCGGTGACATCAGTCCTCGTCACACTGAGCTTGAAGTAAGTCAGCTATTTCCCGCTCGACAGACGCGACTGCTGGTTGCAGTGTTTCGTCTACTTCGTCACGACCCAGGCGGGCGATCTCTTTCCACCGCACCAGTGAGTCACGGGAGACAAGATAGGTACGCGCACAATCACCCTCTGAGGCTTCCTTCTGAAGCGACTCCAACAGCTCCAGGTCACGCATCGAAAAGACCTGAATGGCCGGTACAAGCAGCCCTGCCTCTTCTGCTTGTCGACCGAGTGAAGCCTTGTCCCAGTCACGTTCGGCCGCTTCGTAGGAAGAATGTGTGGTGGTCTGGTAACCACACCGCTGGCACACCAGCCAGTGCGCATGAAACCAGTCGGTGTTTCTTTTCAGATAGTCTGGACTGTCCTGACAGGCACAGACTGGGCATGAGGCTCGCTCGGTCATGGTGCTATCTGGCATATCAAAGTGAATGGGGGGCGGGGCGATGGCATTCATGCATGGCCACCCGAAAGCTGGCTCAGCGTCTGTGCACGAGCATTGGCTGATTCCCGCACAAGGTCGGGAGAAAAGCCGGCACCACAGTGAACTTCATTGATCATCACAAGTTGTAAATAGCCGCGATGAATCAAGTATTGGCCAAAGCCTAGATCCGAGATGTCCCGATGCGCATAGGCACCGGAAGCCTCCATCGCATTAATGTCGTCAATGGTTACGATGCCCTTATTGAGACTATCTAGTGTCGCTTCGCGATAAGGGGCCTGCAGGCAATACTGTTCGGCAAGCTCGCCCAGGTTGAAGTCAACAAGTGCTCGATATAGCCCGCTGCACTGGTAATGGGTCGCCCCACCGCTAGAGAGTGCTACCAGCTCGCCCTTGCAATGACTAGGTTTCGCCATCGCTTTGTCTCCTGTGATTGTGTTCGCTCCCCTTGGCAATACCGGCATGAGTCAGCTTGTGGGCGCTGAGCATGCAGGCATAGGCTGAGTGCATCGCATCGGCAATGATGCGATCGGCCAATTCAAGAGGGGTGGTATCAGTGATGCCAACACGCCGCAGATCCTGCTCAATAACGGCACGATGACGCTGGTAATCATGAAGTTCACTCACAAGCGCGTTGCCTGCGAGCAAATCCTGCTTGTTCGTTTCATGGAGTGCAGAGCCCATGTCTACCCCCTACGTTGCAGCACAGCTGGCTGTCTGGCGCCGAAGAAGCTCGGCCAGCCGATCTAAGGCTGTGATGGAGATCGTCCGCTCTCCCGCTGCACAGCGCGCCTCATGTCGGCGCAGCAGCGAAAGATCCCTTGGCGAGAAATCGTGTTCACAACAAAACTCTGCCTGTGTCATTTCTCTGTCCTTGAGCAGTTGCTCCAGGGCATCACGAAGTACGACAATATCGGCATACGCGAACCCTCCCTTTCCCAGCTCACTGTCATTATTCGCTTCACTCATACTGGGCACACCCAGCTCCGGTTCGAGGTTGCATGTACCGGCCTCGGTGTGTAGCGCACCTGCTACAACCAAGTTCTGCCCAATTTCGGGCGGTTCCTCGTGCAACCTGTCACCAGAGGAGGTAGGGCGCGGGGTGACACCCTCGGCGATTGCTTGCTGGCGCAGTTTGGATAGAGATGTGATAGCGAGCACCGCGGCCAGCTGGAAGATCAGCAGCGCCACCGCTTGCATCCCGATCAAGGCCTGCTGGCGCCAGGTCGAGCACTCGGCAGGGGGGCGCCGCCACGAGAGTTGCCAATTGGTTGTCGACCTCGGCGAGACGAGCCTGTGCTACCTGTATGGGTTCGAGCCAGCCCGCCCGGGCCTCACTATTTGCCCAGAAAGTATCGATGCTCTCCTCAAGACGCGAGGCCTCTAGGGCCAGCCGCTCGAGCTGCAGCTCCCGGCCAGCGTCGACGTGAGATGCCGACAGCCATTCCTCTACCAGAGGCTCACAAACCATATAGATGGGGCCGGTAAGCGTAAGCACGCTGGCGACCATGGCCAGCATTCGCCGCGCCAGCTGGCGCTGATACCAGAGCCACAATGCAACGACTTCTAGGAGAACAGCCTAGGCCCAGCCCATTGGACCTACAAACTCCGTCCAAAACTGAATCGCATGCACCTGCAGCAGCGCGATCGCGCCGGCAAGCACCAGCAAAGGTGGCACCATCTCAATGAAGCGTGTTGTCGGTGACTGATTGCCCATTACGTTGACTCTCCACAAAGCTCACACACTGCCGACTCTCCCTAGCCCCCTCACCAAGAGGGCAGGGGTAAACAGCTTTTCTAGTCCGTCTCCGGTTCGGATTCACCGCCTGCCGAGGTGACCACGGCCATCGGCGTTCCCAACTGCGGCGCAGAGGGAGGCGGCTGGTCAGGCTCCGCCGCAGCCATTCGTATACCGATCGTCAGCGCCAGCAGCGCCGACCAAGCGACCATCCAGTGAATTAGAAAGCGACCATCCAGTGAATTAGAAAGCGACGATCTTTGAGATTGCCCCGGCCGAGAATGAGCAATACAGCGAGGAAGACGGCATACGCGAGAGCGCCGACCCAGAGAATGGCGATGAAGCTGCTCATGCCACACCTCCGGTTAAAGTCGCCTCTGCGTTCCCGGGTTGGGAGTTGCGGTTTAGCCAGCCTTGAATGCAGGCGGTATTTGGCTCGCCGCGATCCTGGGGGACACGTCTATTCTGCTGTGCGACTTCAAGCGCTCGTTTGGCCATAGCTCTCTCCTTTATGGGTTGGTGATACTGATAGGGCTGGCTGGCGCAACCAAATCGGTAGTGAGGTGAGCCGGCGCTGGCCGGTGACATGGTTGACGGCTCGCTTGATAGCAGAAGGGTGGCCAACCAGTACGACACGGCGCTTTCCACGAGTGAGGCTTGTATAAAGCCACTGTCGCTCAAGCATGTGCCAGTGCGATCGCACTAGAGGAATGACCACGGCCGGGAATTCGGACCCTTGCGCCTTGTGGCCGGTCATTGCATAGGCCAGTTGCAGCTTGCCGAGCGCGTCACTGGTGAACAGCACTTCTCTATCCTCAAACCGCGCCAGCACGGTTTTGTCTTCAGCGTCTGCCGACACTACATAGCCGAGATCACCATTAAAGACATCACGGTTGTAGTCATTCTCGGTCTGCACGATCTTGTCTCCTGGCGCCCATTGGCGCCCATTGGCGCCCATGGATCGTCACCGAGCCCCGATCGCCCGGGACGTGATAGCTTCGAAACGCTTCATTGAGAGCACGGGTTCCGACCGGACCACCGTGCATGGGTGTCAACACCTGCACCTCATAAAGAGGATCGAAGCCACGCGCCAGCATGTCTTCAGTGGCCACCCGCAATGCCACACGACACATCAGCTCGGGGTCACCGCCTTCCGGCACTTCGACAATCTCAAAGTCGCTATCTGGCACCGATTGAGGAGTATTGCCCTGGTTGACGGCGTGCGCCTGGACAGTAATTTGCGAGCCTGGCCCCTGTCGCCGGATCTGTTGAAGACGTGCCACTGGGATAGCACCCGAAGCGATCACATCGCGAAGAATGTTTCCCGGCCCAACCGAGGCCAATTGATCCTGATCACCGATGATGAACAGTCGTCAGTGGTCAGGCAGCGCCACCACCAGAGCCAGAAACAACGGCACATCGACCATCGATGCTTCATCAATGATCACTACATCCGCTTCGATCGGGTTGCTAGCATTAAACTCAAAGCCGCTGGCGCCAGCGCCCAGGAGACGATGAATAGTAGACGCCGGCCTCCCGGTTGCCTCCGACATTCGCCGAGAGGCACGGCCAGTTGGCGCACACAGCGCCAGCTCAAGGCCAGCATCATCCAGTGTCTGCGCCAGCACCTCAGTCACCGTGGTTTTCCCCACCCCCGGCCCACCCGTAAGCACAGCCACCCCATACGCAAGGCAGGTCTCCAATGCTTGGCGCTGCTCATCACTGAGCACCCGGCCATCCGACAGCTCGCCATCAACACGCACTTGGTTGCAGCCATTCCAATGCACCGCACGCGTTAGCAACGCGGTGGCGATGGTTCTCTCGGCTTCCACCAGCGAAGGCAGGCCAACTAGCCCGCCCTCAACACTTATAAGTTTTTCATGCGCCAGCAGCAGTTCAACAACCGAGGCCATGCGTGCCACGTCGACCCCGAGGAGCTGCGCGCCTTCCGAGGCCAATTCATCCGAGGTTGCCAGGGTATGCCCCGAGGCTGATCGTGCATCAACGACATGGCGAAGCCCCGCAATGAGTCGATCGCGGTGGGTCAACTCGCAGCCAAGAGATTGAGCCATAGTATCGGCTATACGAAACCCTATACCTCGAGTCTTCAATAAGGTGCGGTAGGGGTTGGCGGATACTTTCGCAATGGTCTCCTGGCCCAACTGGCGAAAGACCGACATTGCACGTGAAGCGCCCAGACCATGCCCCTGCAGGAAGATCAATGCATCACGCGCTTCTTGGTACTCATTCCAGCTCGCCGCTATCCCCACTGCCTTCTTCTTACCGATGCCTGACACAGCCCGTAAGGCCTTTTCGTCACCGAGTACGTCGCGCAGCCCATCACCGAAATGGGCGACCAACCGCGCAGCGAACTTGGGGCCAATGCCGGCCACCTTGCCACTCGCAAGGTATGCACCCAGCGCTTTGGACTCCTGAGGTATTTGCGTGATGAGCCGATCGGCTTTGAACTGCTTGCCGAACTTAGGATGCGTGCCCCAAGTGCCGCGGGCCTGCACAGACTCCCCCTCGTTGAGCGGCTGACATACAGCCACCAGCGTTACCTCCTGTTCCTGAGCATCGCGCACAGTCAGGATCTGAAATCTCTCATCACCTACGAAACGAACGGCACTGATCACGCCGATCAATTCCTCAAGGTTGTCCATGGATCGCCCTCGCAAATAAAAAAAACCCGGCTGGGGAGGCCGGGTGAGGTACAGGGAAACAGGCTCTTACTGGGGAGCGTGGATTGTCAGCACGCCCGGGCCGCGCCCGACTTCAAACTCTGGATCTGCTACTGGGGAGCCCTCTGAGTTGAGAGTGAGAGAGAAGCCGGATCAGGGCTAACTCAGAGGGCTCTCCGGTAGCCCCGTTACCGAGACGACCAGACGGCTAATGCGCATCCCCGAAGCCGTGTCAGGGGAGAGAGGAGATAGCGGACGCAATCCGCTTAATTCGTTCGGCGATGGGTTGTTAAGCTGTTTCTGCTTACTATGTGTTACTATACTAGACGACATTTTTTAAGAATACAACACACTTTAGAGATGAAAGACATCGTATTGTCGGTTGCTTCTGAGCGGTGCTTATTCCGCTTACTTTCCTCTACCGAAGGACGACCTTCAGGATGACATCACGAGCACTCATTCTGTGTGAGAAACACTCCGACCAGGCCGACAAAATAGCCCCTGCTTTAGGTCTTACGCGCAGCGGCAACGCCTACACCGGCACCTGGAATGGCATCACACTTACCTTAGTTTGGGCCGCTGGGCATTTGCTGGCGCCTGTTGAGCCTTCCGAGGTGAGCCCAGAGGCCAATTGGCGCGATCCCCGCAGTCTTCTGCCCCTACCTACCGCCTTTCCTCAGACGCCTACCGACCGCGGTAAGAAATACCTGGGAAACCTTAAAAAAGAACTCTCTCAAGCAACAGAAGTATGGTTGGCCACCGATCCAGACCGCGAAGGCGAAGCCATCGGGTACGAGATCCTGCAATACGCTAAGTACCGCGGTTCGGTGAAGCGGATGTGGCTGACCGGCTCTATGGAAGCGGCCGATGTTCAGGCCGCGGCCAAGCGCCTCAGGAACGCCGGAGAAACCATATCTTTCTGGCGGGCTCAGCAGGCCCGCGCCAACGCGGATGGCTTCTGGCAGTACCTTGTCCGTGCATACACGGCAACCGCACGCATGGGCCTTATGGGTAGCGATTTAGCCAAAGGCAAGGGCAAGGCTGGGCTCGTGTCGGCCGGCCGCGTACAGTCCGCCACCCTTGGGCTAGTTGTTACCCGCGATCGCACAATCGAAGCCTTTATTCCAGTCGATCACTACCAGGCAAAGATTACCCTGGGCGGGGGCGAGCTGACCTATTCTCCAGCCACCCCAATAGCTGGCGCCAGCAGCATCCAACTGCAGGATGAAGGCAAGCCAATGTTCCTGGACAGGGCAGCCATGTTGGCCTTCACCAAGCGCTTAGAGACCGTCGATAACGCCGCCATTCTGGAGGCCGAGACAAAGCAAACAGCCAAACATCCACCGCTGCCATACAGCCTCACAGCGCTTCAGCGAGACATGTCAAAAAAGTACGGCCTCACGGCCACACAGACGCTGAAAGCAGCCGATTCAATGCGAAGCGATGGTTACCTGACCTACCCCCGAACAGAGCATGGCGAATTGCCCGCAAGCCTCTATAACCGGACCGATCTGTTGGCCATTTTGGGGGGCGCAGCAAAGGCTGATGACACGCTCATGACGCCAGCTCG
Organism: Vreelandella sulfidaeris Esulfide1; assembly: GCF_054072535.1. NCBI lineage: Bacteria > Pseudomonadati > Pseudomonadota > Gammaproteobacteria > Oceanospirillales > Halomonadaceae > Vreelandella > Vreelandella sulfidaeris. The sequence continues at coordinate 83,953 of NZ_JBSVSF010000002.1, forward strand.
GCAAGCTGGACGCCGGCATTGCATGGAGGGTGCCGAGGCGCCACGTCCACGCTGTTTTACCGACAAGCCCATGAACCACCACGGGATCATCCCAACGCGCAAGACACCGAACCTGTCAGAACGCACTGAGGCCGAGCAAAAGGTTTATCTGGCCTGCGCAAAACAATTCATCCAGGCCCTCCTACCAGCCGCTACCGTCGAGTCCCTGAGTGTCCGCGCCAGCATAGATGTTGAGGACGTGATTGAGCGACAGCCAGCGCTGTTTGCTGGCACCTTCAAACGCATCATTGACCCCGGCTGGATGACTGCTTTCGAGGACCACAAAGAGCAGAAAGACCTGCCGCCACTGGTAACCGGCGCTAACACTCCCGTCGAGGCAGTAAGGCTTCATGAGGCACGCACACAGCCGCCCAAACACTTCACGCTGCACGACTTACTGAGCGCAATGCTCAATGCAGGCCGGCACGTCGATGGTGAAGATGCAGAAGCACTCCGAAAAGCTGAAGGGATAGGCACTCCAGCCACTCGGGATACCGTTTTGCAGACGTTGTTTGATCGTGAATACATAACCACCAAGCGTAAGGGCAAACAGCTGCTTATTGTCTCCACCCCGCGAGGCCGCGCATTCATCGATAACACCCCCTCCGAACTCTCCGATGTGCGTGTGACAGCCGCCTGGGAGCGCCAGCTCGATGCGATCCAGAATGCACCCAACGACACAGCGGCAAAGCATGCCCGTGACACTTTTATAACCGCTCAACGCGACTTCATCACCACCCGTATCAAAGAGGCAATCGACATCATGGACAATGCACCCGAGGCTGTTTTGGCAACGGCCAATGGCCCCACAGAGAACATGGTTTCTGCTGCACGAAAGCTAGCTGCAGCTCGCAGTCTCACGCTACCAGAAGGCATCGAAAAGAGCTTCGAGCTGTGTCGCTCATTTCTGGACGAAGTAATGCAGCAAACACCGCCACCCACTGACAAGATGAAGGCCTTGGCGATGCGCTTAGCGGATGAGAATGAGGTGACATTGAATGGAGAGCTGACCTCCTTCAGGGAGTGTAAAACATTCATCGACAAGTACATGCAGATCCAGGCACCGACCGCGAGAATGATAGCTGCTGCTGAGTCTGCAGCGAAGCGCTACAAAGTAACGCTACCCGAGGCTGCCCGCACCTCAATACAAGAGTGCCGCGTGTTCCTCAACGAGCACCCACGCTAGCCGCGCCGAGAGGTAGGCCGGGCACCCCTTGGGCGGGGCAAGGGCACAAGTACGATCACATCAAAAGCTACCGAACAAGACAATCCCTCGCCAAGGAAGGCGTTCAATTTAACACCTGCCAGACGTACCCGCTCACCACCTTTAAAGCACACAGAAAATATCCTTTAAGATTGATAGGAGACGATAGGAACCGTTATGCATGAAGCCCACCAAGACGACGATGAACTACTGGTTGAAAGCACTAATCAACGTCGCTCACGCCGTACAGTTGATAGAGAGGTACTAGCTCACGAGGCCGAGCTAATGGTCGGCGCACTGACGGCAGATATAGATGCAATTATGGGGGAGTACACAAGGCAGCTACTGGACATCGTTGAACGCATCAGAGAAGCCCAACCACGCACCCATGGTGCGGTACTTTTAGATGTTAGTCGGTGTGGTTATGGATGCCTCGGTTGCCCTCACCCGGTATGGCGTAAATGGGTCAACCGACAACAGCATAGCCGGCATTCTCCATCAACCTGGCATGCTGTGAGAATACAGCGACCAGGGGTAGCAGCAAGAGCGAAATCTGTACCTCAAGAGGCACGGGAACTGATAGCAGAAGCTCTCGTGCTGATCGAACGTAGGGCACGCTTCATCGACCATTTGAAGCGCATCAATAAGGCCATTGGTACTGCACGTCACTATCGACCAGAGCTAGGCCAACATGGCGGCAAAGAGGACAGCTAGACGCTCTTTTTTTTGCGCACCAACTGATTCCTCTATGGCTGGGAGTGTCACTCTACAAGCCGTTTTTGAGACGCTGAACTGGCCTCAAGCGGGCTTAGATGTTCACCGTAATGGTGAACGCACCATGATGCATCTCACCCATTATATGTGTACTCGCTATGCGCGTTACTCCTTCCTACGGAGAGCTATACCCATGGGCAACCACCCTTTGGGTATCCTTGTACGGGGGATGGATGACAGTTACTAAATGACCGCGCTGGTAGGTATGAGAGGGTGGGGGAGAGGTAATACCCCATACGGGAATCAACCTCCATGAAAGCACCTCCTAATACAATATGTATTCCCTTATATATGAGATCCCAAGCGCGCCATTGCTGACCAAGCTGGCGCCTTCGGTGCGTGAGCAACAACGGTGAAAACGTCCTTGTCGGGGTGTGGGAAGGCCACGCCACCGCGCTCTATGCTGGCGCCTTCGATGCGTGAGCAGCAACGGTGAAAACGTCCTTGTCGGGGTGTGGGAAGGCCATGCCACCGCGCTCTATGCTGGCGCCTTCGATGCGTGAGCATGAGGAGACAATAGCGGGCTAGAACGAAGTTGAATCGGGGCGGTTTAAGGAATTAGAAATCGCAAATATTAGGCGTTTCGAGGCTTGCCTCGTGATAGGCCGCGAAGCGGCCCATGTGCTTTTCGTGGACAGCAGAAGAAAGATCGCTTGCTCTCCCACAGCAGTCCTGCTTGCTCTAACAAAACGAAGTGACTTGGGGCGTTTTTCCGGCTTTAACTATAGCAAATCTAGGCGTGTCGTGGCCTGGCTCTTATTCAGCCGCGTAGCGGCTCATGTGCTCTCGTTGACTCAACGAATAACTGCAACGGTGAACACAACAAGAAAGCACACCAGGCCGCACATAAAACCATTCAAAAAGTTGTAGAAAAACCTTCTAAAATAGATACGCGCTAACACAGAATACCGCCTAAAATTAGTCGTTTATATGCAATTCCAGAGATGCTCGTAAACTATCTTTTATTGAGATGGGCGAAGATAGCCGGAGCGACCGCGCCGTATAACTCGAACGATTCACGGACTTATAATCAAATCAGGGTAGTTCGGGGGATGTTCCCTGTCCCTGGCCTAAGGCATGCCTAGTCACCGCGGTTTCAAAGCTACGCTCACCACTGCCACGGCAACTGCATCATTTTCTTGGAAAGGGAAGACCCTATTCCTGACTGGGATATTCCCCCCTGAATTCATCCATGCTCTTGAGCAGGTCCAGGTAATCTACCCCACCCGTAATAAGGCGGGTCTTTGTAGCGCGTTCATACATCCACACACTCCATAACTTCATATGCGTTGAGGCGCCTTCAAGGTCCTTGGGCATCATCCCTCCCCACTCTGGATCGTCAGCCATAAACTGGAGTGCCCGATCAATGGCACGATCCAGATCATTTCGGGGCGAGTAAAAGTCAGACAGATGTACCTGCTCGGCCAGGATCAAAACCGCAAGCACCGGATAGTTCAGAAACTCTGCAAACTTTTCAATCACATCCCGGCCCAGGCTACTGGCAAGCCTACGTCCAGTTTTCAAGTGGCTTAGAGTGCTCGGCGCAATGCCAAGGTGGTCGGCTAGGTCTGTGGAAGCCAGCCCTTCGCCAACAGCTCTCTCGAAGATAACCTGAACCAACTTATAGCCAGGCGTTTCGGGCTCGATTTGCAGGTAGTCAGTTCTTGGTCCTTTGGGCTTTCCCCTCTGTCCATCCTTAGGGCCTGAACCCCCTTTACGGATTCCTGCGTCGATGACCTTCTGTAGGTCTTTATCATTTTTTCCCTGATCCAAGTTTTTCTCCCCATATGACGTCAGCATGTCATCTAGTCAAATAGAACTATACCGGATAACAAATTCTAATACTTATTGCCTATCCAGCGCCGCACGCTCAGCGGCAAGATTGCATCGCTACATCTTAACCCAGGAGTAAGCAATGCTCATCGGCCGTATTGAACACGATCCCAAAAAACACTTTCCGCTGCAGTTGCCGGAGTCAACGCTTGGCCGCCTTGAACTGTACAAAGAACTTTATCAGCAGACATTCGGCGAGAAAGTTGCAAATAACGATCTCGTGGACCTAATGCTCACGAATGTCATGGATAGAGACCGTGAATTCAAGCGGTTCTTGAGAGAGGAGGAACGAAAGAAAAAACTGGAAGCAAAACAACAGGAACGAGGCACAGGAACTATCCCCTCAGCTGGTGAAGCTGAAACCGAATCTCACGCTGAGGCACAAAGCCATCAGCGTGAGCAGCACCAGGCATAAGGGTACTAGGTCTCGATATGCTGCGCTTGGATGATCTCACACATCTGTTCTACCTGGGGAACAACACGTCTCCACTTGGTACGCAGAACACGGTGATTGCCTGTAGCCCAACTGCGCACAGAGGTAACAGCCTCGTCAGCAGCCACGGCTATCTGGCGTGGGGTCATTACTTCCATCCAGCGCTCTACAGTAGCTTTGATCTCTTTGGAATCGACCCAAGCACCGCCTTCGATAGCGACGTGCTCGGACATGATTTCATTAAGAGCATTGAGCACTTTGTCATATCCGACCTTTCGAGGGACCGCTCCCCCTGTCCAGGTATGAATGGATGCCACGGAAATAGAGCATCCAAGTTTCCCCGTCAGGTGCTCTGCGATCTTGGCCAGAGTCATGCCGTAATCGTCTCGCAGAGTAGCAATATGTCGAGCCAAGTCACTGTCGGTCTTGCTGCGTTCAGCACGCCCACGGGTTGTCGGAATGCTGATCTTGATTTCGCAGCCATGCCTCTCGAGCGTGTTGATCAGGTCGTTCAGGAGTGCGTCACGCATGACTAACCTCTATGAATATTTGGCAAGTCACCCGCCTTCTGAAATGCAGCGACTTGTTGGTTGGACGGCAGCCCGTTTGCATATCCCCAGGCAATGGCAGGAGGACATGAAGCAGGAAATATACGTTGCCTGGTTTTCTAAGGAATATGACCCTTCGTATTCCCATGATGCGATCATGAAATATGCTGGTGAGGCGGCTTTCCTCGCGGTCAGCACATGGCGCCGCCATACCATCCTACCAGTGACCGTTCATAAAGCCGGTCAGGCTGATAGCGAACCCAGGGCTGAGCAGTTTGATCTGATGGCTGAACAGATCCCTGGTTTCACTGAAGAGTTCAACGACGAAATCGACATTGACCCTGAGGCTTTCGTTGAGACCACTTCGATGGCTTCAGCGCACCTCATCGACCTACCCAAACGCTCAGCTCGAACTGAGCTGTCTCATGAAAACTTGTTGGCCCTTCACTGCGAAGGCCTTTCGCCCGCTGAGATCGCAGCTGCAGCGAACATGACCGAGCGCAGCGTATACCGCAGATTGGAACGCCTTAAACATGGAAACCGTAGTACAGTATAGTAAAATTGCAGCGTTATCGGTAGCACTCTTAGGAGCTGCTTTATCCACTACCGCACTTGCCTCTGATCAGGACCTAGGTGTACTTGGCCCTACTTGGGAAATCGTAGAGCCCGACATGCGGCTGGCGATCGTGGCAGAGGCGCATGGTGTCGACTGGGACTCCGTAAATGAGCACCTAGCAGGGCAAGCTCAAAATCATACGAGAGACATCCCCGATTGGTTCGTCCCGATTGCCGAGCATACCGAAACTCACTTCGTAGATCCGTCCTATACGCTAGGTGAAGACATCGAAGCCTTGAAGCGGCAATCCGATGGTACATACCAGTGGGGAGTCATCTATGAGGCCGGCACCAAGGTCAACCCCCTCAAGCACATACAGCCAGAGAACTGGCTCCTCGTTGTTGATCTTCGAGCCGATGATCAGCGTGAACTGGCCATGACGTTAAAGGCCCGACACCCAGCCAACCTAACAGTAATCGTCACAGCAGGAGACCCAGGTAGTTTGGCGTCTGATCTTGGCCAAGCCGTGTACTTCGCAGAGGAATGGCATTTCGATCGGCTGGGCATTACGCATACCCCCTCTTTAGCTGGCGTTCGGGACAGTCATCCTGACGTAATCGAAGTGACCCATTTCGCCTATCCCTACGATGTCACCACCCTGGAGGAACACCTGCCATGAAGAGGTTACTACTCTCTGTTCTGACTGTTGCAGCTCTCACAACGGGGAGCGCCTATAGCGCATCCCCGTTATCGGGTTCTGCCGCATGTCGGGGAGAGATTTTCAATCCCATCAACGACGCGAACTGGAACAACATGTTTCCGGTAACGGTAGCTGGAATTTCCATGGGGGGTGGGTCTAATCCTTCCCTTATGCACATGGACTCAATCTGTTTGTGTCCTGGGCCCTATGGCATCGACATGCCAGGGATCGGCATGACGTTCTGGGAACCAACGTTCCTCGCTGAAGTGGCGCGAACACCTGGCTGTATGTCGACGCTCGGTGGCACGCAGGTACTAACCGGATACGACTCCCTGACTTCTAACCAAACGTATGGCTCGGGACGTGGAGATAGCAGCGTTACCAGGATGCAAATCCACTGGTATATCTACCCTCTGTTCAGTGTACTCAACATGATGAGTTCGCTGGGGTGCATGAATACCTCCGGATTTAACCTTGCAGACCTCACTGAGGTCGACGCCACTTGGCAGGATGACACTTGGACATCCATCGCATTTCCAGAGTCAGCTCTCTTCGCCAATCCAGTTGGTGCTCTCTCGTGCATCCCTGACGCCGTAGCTTCTGCAGCGGGTCGCCCCCTAGACATGATGTTCTGGTGTCAGGGCTCTCAGGGCGTCGTGTATCCCCTCACTGGCTCAAGCACCACTCACAGCTCCCCCCAAGGTGGGAATCTCCACGTCCTTGGCAAGTACATGCAGCGTAAGACACGCATGGCGGGCCTGTTATCAACGACCGGCCCTTGGGCTGAATGCCAATCCGTTTACCTGCCGAACATGATTCGCAGCCAATACCGTATTGACCCGGTGGCCCCTGTTGCCAGCAACCAAACTGCTGTTCTTGGAATGTCCGAGTTCCGCTGGGGGATGCTGCCTCCCGCCAACACCGCTGTTCGTACTGATTCCGCATTCTTGATCTGGGTAGGTAAGCAATGCTGCGCACTCTGACCGCTATTACTTTGACGCTATTCAGCACATCGGCGTTAAGCCAACAAACACCCGTACAAGCCGCTCAAGACGCTTTCTCTGCTCTTCAAGGGTCACAGGCACCTAGTGGCCTATTCGCTGGCCAGAAGAGCCCTGAGGCAATCCTGGAGGCGATGGGCGCGAACACAAGCGGATCAACCGCAGGCCAAGCAGCCGGCTCTGAGATGCTAGGAAACGTCCGGGCCCAAGGTCAGACCGGGGGGATCGCAGACCCTGAAATGGCCGCTGAATGGCAAGCACTGAGGGATTCGTTAGACCTAGGTGAACAGGATCGACTGTATTTCTTCATCTCATTTTCAATGCCCGAAAGCTTGATTCGTGGCTATGCACTTGATGCAGCCAGAGCAGGAGGCGAGCTGGTTCTGCGCGGAGTGGAGCCGGGTATAACGCTCCGTGACTTCACCATGGAGCGCTTGCTGAAGGTACTACGCCCGGGAGGCATGACAGCACCGATCCAGATCGACCCGCGACTGTTCGATACCTACGAGATCGAGACCGTACCCACGATTGTCCTTGCCAAGGAAGATCCCATGGGCGTGTGTCAGACCGCCAAGCGCCAAATAGGCGAAATCGATGGTCAGCAGCTCGAGTACCAGGGATGCCCTAAGGGCAACCCAGACAATTACTGGAAGGCTGAAGGGTCAGTAACTGCCCTATATGCCTTAGAGCAATTCAACAAAGGCGGTGCCGGCAATGCCGAGGTCTACATCAATGCGCTCAAGGGCGAGGGCGCCGAAAGCGCTCCTGAGCAGGGAGGCGTTGCGTCAGCACAGTGGGAGTCGATGAGCGACGAGCTAGCTGAGCGCAACGCACAACGACTCCGTGAGCGCTATCAAGGCACTGATCGCGAAGTTTACGACACGCCAATGGGGCCGGCCGTTGGTCCCGCGGGACAGAATATTGATCATCTCTGGGAGGAGTGACATGCCGAAGGGCTCTTGCTTAAAACTGTTTGCCATGGGGGCCGCTTTTGCGGCCCTCGTGCCCTTGAGCGACGTGGCGATGGCCACCCCTAACCAAGCTGGAATGAATGCTGGGGGAGCCTGGGCCAGGGATTTCAACCCAAACAACGCCTTCCGATCAGCTACATCGAGCCTGGGTCTTGAGGATACGAAAACCTCTGGTGAGCTTGGAGGGGAGGTGGGGCTTCAAGTTAAACAGAAACAGCAGCGAAACTTTAGATGCCGCGACGGGGCTCGCCTCACTGCAGGCGGCATTCGAGTTTTGGTCGAAGAGTGTGAACAAAGCGACAATGGTGAGCTTGAGCGGATCAGTGTGTCCGTATGTGACGCACTAACTCAGGGGATACGGTGTAGCGAGGACCGCTACACGGTCACAAGAGAAATACCGACCGGGGGAGAAGCCGCCTTCAGCGGAGGCAACCTGTACGGAGCATATCGAGTCGAGGCTGAATGTTCTTCATCGTCTTGCACCATGACTATGCACCAACTTCACGGGGATGCATGGGGCGGCAACGATATGCGTCAGAAAGGGAATGATAGAGTCAATCAAGATCCCAATCACCCGTCAAATACAATTAGTGATGTTCGCGACAACCCTACTTTTGAACGTGGCGGCAACTTTGCTGATGATCGTTCAAAGTGTCTCGGCAATCAAATAAACCAACTTTTCAGTGAAGGTGATATTCCAGTTTCATGTGACCCCAACGACCCAAGGACAATTGATTTTCTTGACATCAATGCTGGTGGAGAATGCAAGCCGGATAAAATCACAACCGATTCCTGCGTGGTCGATATACCAACAAGATTCGTTACTTGTGAGCCTGAATCTCGGGAGTGTGAGGTAAGAAGAGACTCCGCAGAGTTTAGCTGCGCTAGAAAACTTGAGGTGACGGGAATAAAAATACCGACATGTAAAAATGGCGACCACCTTTTAACTATAACAAGCGACCCCTGCCCTAGTTGCGTCGATTACCTCAGATATAACTTTTATTGCCAAGACCAAGGCTACCGAGTTGTCTATGACACGGTAAAGAAGTCAGATGGTTCACGTTATACAGGCCCTCACTCAAATGTCGTCAGTGGCGGCTTGAACACTACTGTACCTAAAACAACTGTTATAGAGGATTTCAGCGGCAGTAAATGCTTTCGAGTAGCTTACGAGCAGAACTGTAATGGCACTACCTGCAATGTCACAGCTTACTTTGAAAACCCTTGCAAGAACATAAGCTATGCAGGTTCAAATAGCTTCCCTATACCAATGAGAATTGAATTCACAGATAGAGTGATCGATGAATGTACTGGTTTAGAAAGCAGACGGCCTGAGTTATAAATTATGAAATATATTCATCTAGCAGCTTTATTAATCTATCTACTAATACCTCAGGTTACCTTTGGGGCTTTAAGCGACTACCAAGAGTGCTATAAGGTCGGAGAAACATGTATTGATTCTGCCCCTAGAACAATAATGGGTGAAACAGTCAGACGAGAATGCTGGGAATATGCTGTTACTTATAGATGTTACGGCGATCCATATAGCCACACTTGCAATCTCGAAGCACTACAGAACGATGATGACTGGGAGTTGGTAAACACGTTTGGAGAAACATATCCAGCGACCTATTCGCAATATTCACGCATTCTTCCTGACAGTTGGATCGAAGAATGGCAAAAGAGCGAGTCTACATGTAGTGCCGACACTTCGTATGGCTGTGGCCCAGATATAAGCAGGACAGATATAAAAGATGCTTCTGGAAATATTGTCGGCCAGAAAGTAACTAAGCGCTGTTACATCGGCGAGACACCACGTTGCAATAACGACCCGAACTGCAACATAACGAGCTACGACTGCACCAGAAAGCAAGACGGTTTATGCGTTCGGCAGGAACAGACATATACATGTCGCGAAGATGGGAAATGCGATCCTAGTTCCTACGAAATTATGCCTGAAGTTAGCGATGATGAAGGCGCCTTCTCAGACGCTATTGCAGCGGCAGGTGTCATGGACATGATCGCTGCCGAGGGTGGGCTAGATGAAAACATGCGGATCTTTTCTGGCATGGAGCGCGAGTGCAAAGCGATTACAAGCGATTTCCGTCGCATGATGGAATTTAACGCAACCGTATCAACGGTTTTGGCAACGTATTTTGGCGGACCGCTTGGAGCTGTCTTGGCTGGCACTGCTTCGGCAGACATTCTAAATGCTATTGAGCACATGCAATGCTGTCAGGAAGACCCAGAAGATGTCGTTTTGACCAGCTCATTTATCTCTATGGCAACAGGAATCGGTGCTGACTACTGCGACCTCGAAGATGTAGAGCTTGCTGCTGCCCGCATGGCGAAACGAGCCGTCCAAGTTACACCCGGCTTTGTTCCCACCAATAATACGCTATGCACGTTCGCAAATTATATTTACAACGCGCCTGCGAAAGGTGACATGTCCTACGCGAAGCAAATATGCGCACATTGGACAAGGCCATGGTCGATTGCTAACACCCAAACTCAGGTGGATAGATACCAACGCTGGTGCGAGTTTGACTCGATGCTTGCCAGAATTATTCAAGAACAGGGTCGAGAACAGCTTGCCGAGTTGGCTTCGCAAAACGCAGGTGGAGCTGTTACCAAGCGCATTGAGTTTCCTTTTTACAATTCTGCCGGAGGATGGTCGAACGAGCTAAATGCCAACGGCAATCGAGTGCGGTTCTGGCAGTGGAAAGAGGAATGCTCTACCGATGAAGGCTTTACCAATTCGATGTTATCTGGATACGACTGCCCTTCAAGCCCAGACATTTATGCAGCGGTCTGCTCTGAATCGTCATGCGGGGCACCGCCTGATCACCCTGTTTATGGCTTTAGCCCAGGCTGGGAAACCCATCGCTTAGCAGCAGAGGATCATCACACCCGTGCGATCAACCGATATTCGGTAGTAGAAGGTGGGTGTTTTGAAGATGGCAGCTGTGAATACAAAGTTCACGCTTGGAAAGCTGGCGCTGGTGGTCAGATGCGCATTCCCTTAGATATGAAGTGGCCAATCAATTTTCCTAATGATGGCTGGGGCGAGTTTTCTTGGGCGCATAACAATGTTCACTTCGAGGCATATACAAACCCTCTAGGTTCAGAATCCCCTTCCAGAGGGCTGCGCATGTGTATCGGTTCATCTTATGAATGCTATGACAATGCGGCGTGGAATGAAGTCAACATCCAGAATGACATTACTAATTTGAATAACTATGTCAGCAACAGTCCACCAGTGACTCTCACTGGTGGATGTTCCGATGAGGAATGTGAGTTTAGAGCTTCAATTGAGGTCAATCTTACAGCTAAGCCTTGGTACACCTACTCAGAAAAGAAATACGAGCCCTGCATGCTAAAGGTTTTGGGTAGCTGTGTGACAAAGGCCTCTACAACTTACGATCGTCAGTACAAGCCAGACTGCACCGGGTTCACTATTGACGAGTTCCTTGCACTTGATCTCGGCGATATGGATTTCTCGGAGTACGTGGAAACGTTGTCGGAAAAAGCACAATCGGAGTTCAACCAGACATGGGCAAGATAGCTTTAATTCAAGCTACTTGTGTGGTGATGGTATTGGCATCTATGGGCTCCTTCGGGAGCCCAGTAGACCGAATCACTGCCCAAGCTGAAGCGCTGGCATCAGGTGCAGCCGGTTCAGAGGAAGTGGTGCAGAACGCGGGGCAGAGGCCTTTCATGTTCACGCCCAATAATGGGTATGTAGGCCTAGAAACCCAGCTAGATGTATCGCTCACATATACGTCCTTTGAGAACGGTGGACAGAACGTTAGAAGAGTTGAAAAAGCAGTTGTCGACTGGGGTGACGGCTCAAGTCCGACCACAGTGACCCCTGGCACACCCGCCTACCATACGTATGGCCACCGCAATAAGGAGGGTGCCATTACACCTCATGGAAGTATTGTCTATACCGGCAGGATTACGTTCGTGACTACTTCAGGCAATGCATATACCGAGCAGTTTCAATATAGCATGTGGCATTCCTTTCTTGACTCGCTTGTTCCCGGAGGAAGATCGCTACCCAACAACATGCTACCGAGCGTTAGTGGGGCTGGTGGCAGGGAACGTTTGCCCAGTGGCTTCTTTGATAGGAACAACAAATAATGCAAACTCTTTTCAAGGCTGCGCTGATCATTGTGGCAACAACCATGCCTTTGTTTGCCAATGCTCAGGAAGGCGACAATGAACCCGCGCATCAGCTTTACGGCGGTCATGATGCTGGCGCGCTACTTAGCAAGTCGCTTATGGTGACCAGCCAGCTAGATTGGCTCAATGCCTGGTCGCTGAACCTTGGAGGCAATCCACCAGAAGATTTGCCCCAAGGCTATATCGGAGTTCTAGTCTTCGCGTCCTACCCAGGACACCTCATAAGCCTTCATCCTCTGGAGGACAGCTCATCTTTGACGATTCGCTGCCATCAGGCACCGCTGCCCGACAGCCGTAGCTACATCGCCCCCGCTGCATGGGCAGCCGGGATGTTCCGTGCTGATAGCGTGACGCTGGAGGATTGCCCATGATAGCCGGCAGAATGGATGCGCTGGCGCTTACCGCCATTGCAGCCGGCGTTGCGGCCGCTACACCTTGGGCTGTCGGCACCTTCCCAGCATGGCCTGCTGGCGTCCTGGGTTCGCTGGGCATGGCGCAGCTCACATGGAGCCAGGCTATGGCCAAGCTGCGCCAGTACGACGAGGATTCCCGAGAGGGCTTCGTGCTGCCTTCAGACGAGCCAGTAGATGATAAGGGGCCTTCCTTACATATCGGCCTGACCACCGACAAAAATACTCGAATCAACATGCCCGACATCCTCGGGCAGCGACACACTGCGATCGTGGGTCAGTCTGGTGTGGGTAAGACTACTCTTGGTGAATATATCCTCTGGCAGCAAACTGCGCGTGGGCGCGGATGGCTATTCATTGACGCCAAGATCGATCGGGACACTCGGGATCACCTAGCGTACATGGCCAAGGTGACAGGCCGCGAAGATGAACTCTACATTATCGACGTGTCAGACCCCGATAACGCCAATACCTATAACCCTGTTCTCCACGGCGATCCTGATGAGGTGGCATCTCGACTGATGAACCTCATTCCTTCTGCGGAGAACAATCCAGGCGCCGATCACTACAGGCAATCCGCCAATCATGCACTCACTGTCATCATTGCCGCTCTGCAAGCCTCCGGTCAGTTATATCACTTCGGCGATCTATCAATTCTATTGCAGTCCGATAGAGCCCTTGAAAACTTGGAGAGAATGACTCCTCAAGGGCCTGAGAAGAGGGCGCTATCGATCTTCCTCGATCAGTTCCGTACCCGTACCAAGGAAGGGACAAAAATCGACCTCAACCGCATGAAGCAAACGCTGGGCGGGATGGCAGGCCGGATTGCACTGTTCGCCCAGGGTAAGTTTGGAAAGGTCTTCAACGTTTATGCCCCGGAAATCGTGCTTACCGAAATTATTCGTAAGGGCCACATGCTTTATGTCTCGCTTCCGACGATGGGAAAGGACACCGCAGCCCTCAACCTAGGGAAAATGATCGTCTCGGACATTCGCTCTGCTGTTGCCTACATTCAGGATTTACCCAAGGGCGAAAGGCCAGAGCATTTCATCGCACTTCTGGATGAAATGGGTGCTTACGTAATGGAAGGGGTAGGGCGTCTCTTCGAGCAGGCGCGATCTGCCAATATCGCACTGATTCCAGCCTTCCAGTCCTTCAGCCAGCTTAATCGAGTCTCGCCAGACTTTGCAGACATCGTGATCCAGAACACATGGAACAAAATATTCTTCAAGTTCGGTGCGAAAGACAGCCCTGAAGAGGCCGCTGAAATACTAGGTAAAACCAAGCGTTTTCAACGTACTGTCTCAGTCTCGGCTAACCAGGGAGAGAGTGCGCAGTATTTGAGAACCACCCCACAATCCAGCATGTCCGATGGCGGCGGCATGGGTGAAAGCTGGCGCGAAGTTGAGGAGTTCAGGGTAACACCGGATCAATTGAGAGCCATGGATATGGGGCAAGCGGTCATGATGATGGGCGCTCGCATGTATCATTTGAGAACGCCAATGATCAACTACCCCAAACACATTCCTTCATTTAAGGTAATAAAACGCAAGATGAAGATGCCTGCCGACAAACAGGCGCTTAACTTCGAGGAACGGCTAAACGAGTTTCTTACAGCAACTGTTTAGGGGGTAGTTATGATTACAGTGTTATTTTGGGCGACAATCGCCATTTTCGCTATGTTGCTCTTAGGAATTCTTCCGGGAGTAAAAGAAGTCTTTAGGCCGCTCATGGACATTATATCCAAGGGAACCGTCGAGGTATTGAAATTCGCCGGGGGATATATTCTTTGGCTTGCCAAGACGATAATTCATGCCCATATCGACCTTGCTACCCACTTATGTCATAAGCGCTCATACTTTGACCCAGCAGAAAAGATGAGAAAATAGCCGCTTCATGTTGTACATTGAAATCGTCGTATGGTATTATTACATGACAGTAAGGTAATTGCGTCGATCGCTCGGAGGTCGAAATGGCTAACAATAATCGCAAAGCTCGCCGCCAACGTGCGATCGCAGCCCGCCAAAGTGCCGCCCGGAAACCCAAGGGTTCTTTCGTTGTCAATGAGCTTCAACACTTGATCGGTGCAGAAGAAGAAGATGTTGTACGTGCCGCTAGGTGGAGAGCCAAACAGAACATATACGTATTTCTGATGGTGAACTTAGTAATAATTCCAAGCCTATTAATATTTACCTATTTCACATGGGATAGTGCCCCTGGCAAAGTGCTTCCCTTTATTTGGGCAGGGTATGCTCTGGTTCTTATATTCCAGACCAGGGCGATGTTGAGGTTCAAACGGATCATTAAAAATGCATGAAGAAAGGCCCCTAGCAAGGGGCCTTTTTCTTATGGGCGGGTGTCCATTAATTCTCGCGGATCAATATCTGACCCTTGGTTAGGGGAAGACTCTTCCGTTGATTCAGAACCTCGACGCACCTGGCCGCGATTGATCGTAGCGGCCGTAGCATTCTGGGTTGAGCCATTATTGGCCTGAGAATCAATTTGCTCTTGAGTAGACGGCATAGGAGAGCTGGCCGGCTCAAATTCGCCATCCCCTCCATACGTGTAATATGCATGCCCTCCTTCACGCTCAACAGCATAAACTGCCTGATTGTTCTCATAGTAGGTTGGAACGAAGGTGTCATCTCCGATCTGTATATTGGATCGTTCGCCTCCGGTAATGAGAGCATCCGCATTTTGTTGGTCAGCAGCATCGATCGCCCTACGATCAGCGACAGAAAAGCTACCTCCTGTATCGATCACATGATAAGCATCTGGCCTTTCAACGTCCGCTTGCGCATTACCTTGGATCGCCCCTAGCCGTTCGCTGGAATCAACCGATAGTGAACTTACACCACCTCTCTCTATCGGTGTGGTGACTTCAGTTGCCGTTGCTGCTCTTGCGCCCAAATCGCTTGTATTTGCGCCGACACTGCCACTTACAGCATTCTCACGCCCGGCAACTTCAGCATGATCGGCATTCTGTCGCTGTTCAACCTCACCTCGTAGATCATTGGCATCGCTACGCATAGCAGAAATAGTCTGTGGGCTGGCAGGAGTAGGGATCGAGCCACTGCGACTTGCAACATATTCCTCGCGTGCTTGCTGTTGAACCTGGACAGCTTCCTGATAATCGTTTGAGGCCGCATAGAGCATAGAGGCGCGGTCTTCACCGACCCGCCCCTCAAGTACCTGTCGAGATTCGCTCTGGGATACTTTTTCTGAATATCGGCTGCCGTCTTGACCTACAACTTGAACTGCACCATTTTCAGAGAAAGATAGCTTCCCAGTATCTGATTGGCTCAGGCTCATAGATTCTTCGGTCGTGTCTTGGCTAGTGTCTGAACCACGGACCCCGACTTCGCCCTGTACAGATGTCCTTGCATAAGCGCTAGCACCCGCATTAAGTGAAAGACCAACCTCTGTTTTACCCCCAGCTTCGATTGAGGCCTTTCCGGCCGCATGCGAAGTAACATCATTAATTTCCCTTTCCGATAATCCGGCCTGCTCCATAACTTGCCTAGTAGCAGACAGCTCCGACATATATTGTTGCCCTTGCTGATCCTGAGACATCCTTGACCAGTCAACCGAGCCGTCAGTTACAAACCCTTGGTCTTGAGCGTATTGGGTAGCCGATCTGAAGGTATCAGTCATCATATTCTGGGATTGTTGGCTAAATGACTGTTTCGCTTCTTCTGTTCTCTGGGTCGCTTCACTAAATGCCTGCGACTTAGATAGGCTCTCCCTCATGTCTGCCGCTCTTAGGCCTACGTTCGTATCCTGCCCGCTCATATTCGTAACTTGAGATGCCCCAACGCCGACATGGTGTGCCGATACTTCTTCCCCAGAGCTATAACGGTGAGAGGTTTGGTGAGCATTCATGTTCGCGTTGTTCATACTTACCTGGCCAGCCGAAGCTGCACCTGTAGACATGTTGTTCGCGGCTGTCGCCGCTTGTTGGCTACCAGATGCCCTGTCCAAGACAGAGGTGAAGGCGTAACCGCTGCCAGATACTAGCCCCCACATGATGGCGGGAACTAAGGTGGACATAAAACCTGATGCCATCACCATCTTGTCCGACATCTCGCTGACTGCGCTCATATTGGCCATGGTGAGACCATCAGCGAGGTATCCCGCTGTCTGCCCCTGGAAATAGAGCATCATGATGTAGTTCACGATAGCGAGCCCTGGCCACCATAAAATGAGCCAGGTCATCACCTGGGCATACGAGGTGCCCATCTTCTTGCCTAAGCCGGGGACCAACACCGCAGCAAACACAATCGGCGCCAGCCCAATCACGAATGCCTGAAGGATCGCGAAGAAATAGCCCGCCATATCCCGGAAGAGAATAGCTGTGCTATACCATCCAGATTGCTGGGCACGTCGAGCCTGTTCCATATTCAAGGCTGAGATCAGCTCGTTGGAGCCTGTGGCCATTGCTGCGTATTCATAGGTGCCTGAGTACATTTCTGCGATTGCGGCTTGTGTGGCAAGCCCTGTGGCGTCCTGAACGGCACTTCCCCCTGAGGCCCAGCGAAACGAATCATCCAGAGCGGCTTGTGCCAGCGCTGTTGAACCTGCTGCCTGCTGAAGCCAGAACGGGGAAGCTTCCCTCATGCCGTTCAATAGCGCGGGAGCTGCAGTCTGCAAACGGTTGTCAATGCTCGCGTAGGCCTCATCGCAAGCCTGCATGCCACCATTTGGATCGGTCGAGTCATAAACGACGGTATAAACTGCCCGGTTCAGGTTATTGCCTAAAACCCCCCATGCATTTTGTGAGGTAATTAGCGTCACCGGGGATATTTTGCCGCTAAAAATATTCGGCAACGCACAGTCATTCATGAAACTTTGAATGCTTGATCGCAGGTACGGATCAGTCAGGCGAATCTTCTTCATGTCATTCAACATGCTTGCCGCCATGCCAATGGGAGCCCCCTCTGAAATACGTAGATTTTCGAAGTTTGGCGTCGTGAAGTTAGTTTCAATGCCGTTTGTAGCCCACATCCCTATCTCTGAGATGACAACAGCAGGAAGACCGATGGCTGCCGGAACGCCTTCAATTCGTTGAATGAATTGGGGCGACCCAACGCCATCCCACACCATGTCTTCAATAAGAATATCGACCTTCAAAGAGAACAGCATGTAGACAGTAAGAATCATGCCGGCAAAATACATGGCCACCTTTTGCAGACTTCCACCCAGGATTCCCGTAAAGCACATCGCAAGGAAGCCGGCCATCGCCAAGAACAGCGCCAAGTTCCTGAACCCAGGGTTTGAGTCAGGGTCAGTCAGGCGTTTAATCGCCTCCAGTATTTGCGCCAGCGCATAACCATTGCCATAGCCATAAAATGTCCAAGTGTCACCACTTGCAGGCGTCATGGTCTCTGCGATTGCTAACCCCGGAACAGCGACCAATCCAATAGCTATAAGGGCAGGAACAAGCCATTTCATCAGTCCATCTCCCGAACCATATCACGAGCGAAATCCATGCCGGATAGACCCATGGCATGAAGATTTCGCAACGTGGCGCGGTTGATCTTGTCAACCTGGCTCATTATGTTTTCCTGAGTCTCAGCCATAAGGTTAATTTGCTGAGCCTTCTGGGAGGTCATGACAACTAGCTCATTCTGGGCCTCGCGGAATTCGCGCAAGATCTCACCCGGCACGGATGATGTCATCGATGTCTTAGCCGTTGCCTGGACGGCATAGCGAATGTACTCAATGGAGATCATGTAAGACAGAATGGTCGAGTTACCAACTACTAGGTCGTAGGCAAGGTCCGGGTAGGTCGCTGCAACATTAACTGCTTGATAGAGCGGGAAGGGCGCTGCAGCAATAATGGCCTTTTGAGAAGCGGTCAGCGGGGTGCCACTGGCAACGTTCTTAACCGCACCTTCCAATTCCATAATCACCGTGGTCAAAAAGCCGTGGCCTAGTGATATATCCTCAACCTTTGCTTTGTTCGGGTTCCAACAGTCTCTCAGATCACTGTTGCTACAAGTATAAATCTCGGTGGCCTGGCCTGAGGCGCCTGACCATATCTTGTCCTCGCAAAAGCTGTTCACGAAGTCAGCGTATTCAATGACGGTCGGCGAGGCTTTATCACTTCCGCACAGGAATATGTCCAGCATCGCATCGGCAGTTTCGATGGTTGGCGCAAAGGTGTTCGAGTCGCCACTACCCCCTTTGTTGCGAACCTCAGTACCAATCCAACTCATCAATAGCTCGGCAAATATCTTGTTCTCTGCCCCCATGTTGTTCCTGCCATCTCGCCCAGGGGCAATACCTGCTTCTTGAAGGCCTAGCCATGTGCGGTTGCCATCAAGCTCTAAGGCCAGTGCGCGATCCCCGGGATTGTTGCTGAGGTGGTCTCGCACTTCGCGGCCCGAATCCGATTTGCTATCACAAGTGTCCTTCTGGGCTGCCAGCCAGTCACTTTCCACGCCCTCAAACATCCCTACCGAACTACACCAGAGATTCCCTAATTCGCCGGAGTAGTCAGGGAACCCCTCAACCAGTGCGGTAGCAGCCTCACAGCTGTCCTGGGATAGTTTCGCCGCCGCCTGTGCCATGCGTTGTGCGAACTCAAGCACATCCCCACAAATAGGGCAGAGCTGTTTGAGCGCGAGCTGGAAGGAGAGGGCTACAACCCCTTGGGCGATTTGCTCCAACATCTGCTGGATCTGCTCACTGTCGATATAGGAGAAGCCACCAAAATGCGCGTCGATGCCATTGCAGCCTACGTCTAGCCGCGGCGGGTCCATGTTGACTAGCGAGTAGCGGTTCTGAGAAAACCGCATGGTCAACCCCCCGGCCGTGTATCCATGCCGTGTCCTGGTCTCAAACGACGCTGCGCTGTTTGAGCTACTGAAGCCGCCTCCGGCACTGGATAGCCGGTCAAACGCATTTTCGAGTGCGTTGGCTTCAGCCAGGCTTGTGGTGGCCGTTATCGACATTCCGCTGATCACGGCTGTTGCCACCATGGTTACCAATTTGTTTCTGGAGAACATTACTCAACTCCTTGGGGAATGCCGGCGCCGAGGCCACCGGATGACCGTTCCAGCATGTCGGGAACGCTGAAATCAACGGGAGGACTCGTGCCATCACCAACCGCCTCGAGGCCCTTTTCTGCTGCTCGTTGGATAGCACCAAAGAAGACCTCAATCCTCGAGGTAATCCGCTGCGCTGCTTCAACACCACTGGAGACGCGGAACCAAAGATCATCCTGTGGCAGGTAAAGCCAGAGGTCCGGTACCGCTTCGACGGCAAGGTGGCCAGCAGCCTCTACTGAGCGTCCTGTGGTATCGCAGCTGTTCGAGAACTCTGGCATGCACCCCCCATCAAGTGGGGCGTTGTAAATGGTGAGCCCAGTACGTCGTTCGAGCTGCTTCATAACTGGTTGCATGTCATGACAGAATTGGCAGCTAGACCGGGTAAACCAGACGAGAAACCCATTCTGGTCATCTATCTCTTCCATGACCGCATTGCGCTTGCCATCGCGTGCTCGTGACGCTGCACGAAGCCCAAAGGAGGAGACGGGGCTATGTACGAGGGGGTTGAGGTCCTGGTTTTGGATCTGATTCCACTCCCACATCCTCGACATTGTGATGGCTTGGTCGACGGCCCATCGCATATACCGCTGAAAGGCCTCGACTGTCTCTGGATTGTTGGGGTTCATCACAGACTGGTTAAGCAGCATGTCGCGCTGCTTGGCTTGAAACTCGAAGCTCCCCTCTGGGTCGACAAAACCACAAGAGGGCTCCCACTGTTCTGGGTCCGTACAATCCAGCTCCTCTTCAGGCGCCTTGGCCATCGGTATCTCGACTGGGGGCTCTTCGGGCTCTTCTTCCTCATCATCATCTAAGTGCCCCCAGAACCAACCGCATTCGCGAGCATTATTGCTATCAAGGCAGGCTTGCCCTCGGTCTCCACCAGGCTGGGCTATAGCGGTCGAACTCAGCGTTAGCAAAAGCGCCAGCATTAGCCGCAGAAATGGCGCCGGCAAAGGGCCAGCGGTAATGTGTTTCATAGCACAAGGCTCCGTATCAATATCGCGGCAATGGCCCAGGCCAACAGCACGGGCCAAAATTCTGAAGTGCCGCCATCCCACAGCTTCAGGGAATGGCGTTTGGCGGGGTGCCACACAGGCACTCCCAAAGGGGTGCCAGCATCTCCAATGACGTGAGAGAGCCCACCAACCGAGAAACCTAAGAGAAGGGCGGCAAGCAATGGCGCATCAGGTAGCCAAACGGCCGATGCCACTGCCAGCCCTAGCCAAGGGAGCAACCAGTGGGTCACAGTCCTATGGGGTATGAGCGTGGCTGGACCAATGCGGATCTCCAGCCAGTCAGGTGCCGTTGATCCAGGCAGCGCCATCGCCGCCACCGCCAGCGCAGACATCCCGCCATAAAAGGGGGTCATAATCGCACCAGCCGATGCGCCAAGCGCCAGGCCGAATAATCGATGAGCGTTCCCGGTCAAGCTGCCTCCAAATACCTGTGTCATGCACGCGAAAAAGCCCCAACTCCACAAAGGGATGGGGCTATGGAACGTTAAGCATGTTGGGATTGCTGTCGCTGGATAATTCGGCGTCGCTGTGCGATCGCTCCCTTGAGCCGAGCTGACAGGTGTGCATCCAGTTGAGCGCTATTGACCCAGCGTTCGGCCGAAACCAATCGCTCAACATCTGAGTTTTCAATCTCCGCTAGAATCGCTTCGCGCGATGCCAAACGGTGACCGTTCGATACCCGCTGCTCTGATGGCTCAGGCTCTCCTCGAGAGAGAAGCACTGAGGATTCCACAGCGGCGTTATAGGCAGCATTTCCATCATCGTCCGGGCCTTGAGCAAGGCCTAGAAGAGCCATCAACCCATAGCGACGTGCATACGTCTGGGCTGACGCCACACCATGGCTATCAAGGGTCTCAACGGGCATCTCACAGTAAGAGCCAATGTACTCCCCAGAAGGACCATGAATGAGCATGGTCTCCATCACCATAGCCCCCACTGTTCCGGGCACAGGTGCCTGAACCAGTGCAATTTCAAACTTATTCAAGACGGCACGAATGCTGCCGATTATAATTGCGAGGCTTGCATAGCGGTTGTCGTACATCGGATTCGTAGAATCCGGTGCGATCAGACCACCAAGCTCAGCCTGCACTGAAGCCAGGGCTTTGCCGATTCTGGCGATCGAGTCACTGCGATTCATAACGTGCTCTCCTCTCATCCCCCAGGTATCGGGGTCTCATGAGGGGTAGGGGCGCTACTGACAGACAAACGGGAGGTGGTATTGAGATTACCGAGAGGAGTGGCAACGCCGCTGAAGTGACACGATCCAGCGGATAAATCAAACAAACGTTTAATTTAAAAGAAAGTAGGGAGAAGTGATGCACCACGCAAGGGAACTAGAATCATTCCCTAGGCCCCATATAACCTTAGTCTCAGAACGAATAACAGATAATAAAAGCAAGGCTTGTTATGGAATGACAGATAGGGCGGTAACTTTGGACCCTGTGCTCAGAGCCTTGAGCACAGAATCACCGCCCGGAGGCATGCTATCCACGCTAAAAAGCGCCAATGCCACAGAAATGCGCTTCAAGCGAGGTAGAGTGAAATGACCTAAGTGATCAGTAGCTGCTTGACCCAAACAGATTCAGCAAATATATAAAAATGCATCCTTCCTCCCGAATCCCATCATGCTGAAAATGAAAAACCCTCCTGACAATGGATGTCAGAAGGGTTTGAAGGGTTAAGCAGCTTTGCTCTTGCGGGGAAATCCCGTGAGCCCACTACTGGTGTACACATCAGCCCAATCAACGCTCACATCAGTTGAGCTGGATGCATCAGGGATCTTTATCGAAGCTCGAATCCCTTTCTCTAAAAGCCGAGCCTGGAGCACTTCCGCTGCGTCCTGACCAGCCTTGCGTCCTTTCCTGTCGGGTAGGTCACGATCAGCCCAAATAACGACTTCCGTGACACCCTCAGGCGGCTCGAACGACCTCATTAGGGAAGCTGACAGTACCGGCCAGACAGGCATTCCCGTAGCAGCCCGAATAGCTAGCGAGGTCTCAATACCCTCAGCCACACCGATAACGCCGGCTGTAGCTGTGCCTAAGCGAATAGCACCACCGTGGACATCACCATCCTTCACCACAGGGAACAGCTTTTTAGCCTTGCTCACAGGCGCCTTCTCTACCACACCATTTTCTGTGCGGTTGAGATACGTCCTATGCATCGTGACAGGCTTTCCAGCCGCATCCCTGACAATGGTTATCAGTGCAGGGTAGTAGCTAACCACTTTGCCTTTCTCGATGTAGGCCATCCTAGGGTGGAGGCGTGCCTCCGTCTCGAGAACGCTAAGCATCGGCTTTACAGGCAACCCGCGGAACTGCAAGTAGCTCGCCAGCATGAAGCGACCTTCGCCTCTTCCCAGGGGTAGAGCTTCTTCCCAGCGCTTGCGCAGCGTTGGCCGGATGTCCTGCTTTTCCTCGACCTGCCGTGGCGGTGGCCGTGATACTGTAGGCGCCAGCGGCTCAACGGATTGTTCACCGAGAGCCCCCATTACCTGCTCCAGTATTTCGGGAAGAGCCCAGCCTTTCAGCTCTTTCAACAGGCTAAAACCATCCCAGTTACCGCAAGTGCAAATGGCCGTACCCCGTTGCTTGAAGCCGCGATCGAGGCGGAAGTCTTCCTTGCCACCATGTATCGGGCAATCGATGTGATGTCCCGGGTGGGCAATTGCATGCTCCAGCTCGGGGCACAGTGCCTGAAAGACCGTATCCCATTGACCTTCCGCGACACGCTTCACATCAGCAATTTCGTACTTGTTGCTATTCCTCATGATCTGCTCCTCTCTCATTTCCGGTCACCCGGATCTCACAATTAGATAGGGCGACCAGTGACGGCTATGAAGAGGTAGGGGAGACACTGCCACCAAATAAAAATGTTCCGCATGCGAAACAATGGCAGTTGGAAGTCCTATACAGAGAAAAGCCCCTCCCGATTAATCGGAGAGGGGCTTGAAGGGTGCCTAGTCGTTCAGTGTGTGGCTAAGCCGCGGAATGCGTCTTGAGCCACTTCTGTTGCCAGGCAGCTTTGTCCTGCTCACTAATACTTTGCAAGCAGTTGCCAATGAGGCGGGCCACAGCACGAAATGCACAATGCACCACTACTTGGCCCAGCAGTAACTCGACCAAGCATGGTCACGCATACCGAGCTATACGGAACTGCTTCATCACTTCGGGGCAGAGGGATTGCGGCGTGTGAGGCTCCCTATGTGATGGTTGCATGAAGAGCAAGGGGTAGAGCCGGATCACCAAGCAAAGCGGATCGACTCAGAGAAAAGACGTATACAAGCGTGTCTCAGTTCTATGCCGTCCGCTTCGCTATCAGACCAAGTGCTGCAAGCCTGTTGGCTGTAATTGGAAACCCGTATAGAGGCGGGCACAACGTCCCACACCTCCGCACGACTTGCACTAAGCGCGGCAGCCGCATTGTTACTCAATACTGACAGAGAGGGACAGCGGCTACCTAACCAGGGCGATGTGGACAGTTACTTGAGTGCGGTGCCCGGACAAGCAGCCTTGGTGACGGGGTTTACCAATTTCTTAAATCGCCAGCATGCCACCACACTGACCCCTAGGGTGGATGAGAAACGGGCAAGAAAACGGCGAAAAGAAAAGTTGGCTCGCACCATGATTCAAATGGCTAAGTGTACTGATCAAGGGGAGGAGTGGAAGGAACGATGGATCGTCACTACCATGGAATACTGTCATGACAAGAAAGTATCTAAAAAAGCACTCCGTCAACAGACCATAGAGCATTCAGGAGACGGGGTTCGGGTTAGCATGGAGGGCGTGAGCTACTGGCTGCCTATTGTATAAGAGTAAAACGTTAGCTCTGCTGTTTGTCGTTAGGTGCGCTATGGGGGCCGCCCCGGCCTTTTGGCCGGAGCGGTTCAGTTAAGGGAATTAAAGCATACCTTTTAGCTCCCCGTAGTCTCCTCCAACACGCAAGACCACGGTCACGTCGTTGTCATTGCGGTTACGGAAGAACCAGCCGTGGTTGCCGGTGAAAGCAGCTTCCAGCTCTCCCTCATCTTCGGGTACGCCACGCCCCTTCTCGTAGCTGATGGAGTTCCCATTGCCATCGCCGTGGGTGTCAAAATTAAGTGGCCCGCCGTCGGACGCCCAAGCGAATGTCGCGACAGCACCTTCTTCCATCGTTAGCTTATACTCGGTACCTTCACCCGGCGTGAGTGTGAAGGTCACCTCATCACCCCATGCCGCAGTTTCTTCAGTTGCCTGGGAAGGTGTCTCCTCAGCGGCAGGAGCGTCAGCAAGCGCTACGTTTGCTTCAGTCTGCACCATCTCTTGGTCTTCTGGTAACGAAGCGGCTACCTGCTCCGTCTCTACGTCTGAAGTTGGCGCAGCAGTAGCGGTTGCAGCCGAAGGTTGGCTATCACTAACGGCCTCTTGAGGTGCAGCGGGTTCAGAAGCCTGTTGGACACTGGCTTGGTCGAGCTCGGCTTCCTCAGCCAACTGGGTCTTGATTTCTCCCATCTCCGTCAGCCCCAACAAGCGCCCAGCGCCGGTCGGGTCAATGGCATACTCAGCAGGTAGCACGACGCTGATCAGCAAAGCGACGGCAATAACGACTGCCATCAACGTAGAGCGAAGTAACTTACCCGTTGACGGCAGTTCGGCACGGGTTGGAAGATCAGTGTTATACATTGGGGACTCCTTCAATTAGGCAATGAAATAGCCGGTCAGTTGATAACCTACCAGCATAAAACCAGCACACATCATGGCGACGTTGGCGGTATAGGCGTGGCGTAAGAAGCCCGTAGTGCGTCGCCAGAAGCCCATCACAATGAGAATGGCGCTCAATGCCAGTAGCTGGCCGATCTCTACGCCTATGTTGAATGCCAGAAGGTTAGGGACGAGACCATCGGGCGAGATATCGTACTCAATGATCTTGCTCGACAGGCCAAAGCCATGAAACAGACCGAACACCAACGTGGCTACCTTGGTGTTGGGCTGAAAGCCGAGCCAGCGCTGATACGCACCGATGTTATCGAGCGCCTTGTAGATAACGGATAGCCCGATGATGGCATCGATCAGATAGCTATTGATGCCGATATTGAAGTAGACCCCGAGAAGCATGGTCGTCGAGTGACCGATGGCAAAGAGGCTGACGTAAATAGCGATATGCTGCATTCGGTAGAGGAAAAAGATGACCCCTAACAAAAACAGGATGTGGTCATACCCCGTTACCATGTGCTTGGCACCGAGATACATAAACGAGATCAGATTAACGCCATAGATCTCTTGGATGTAGCCCTTGTCACCCTCAGCAACCGCGTGAGCAAAGGCCTCGCCACTGGCACCCAGCAGCATGAACAACAGTGTTAGAAAGGCTAAGGCGTGGCGTCGTGCCATCATAGGCAAGCCGAGCGCACCCCTTACTTGGGATGGAAACATGCAACCTCCACGGGTCTGTCATTAGTGTTGGCCATCGGATGGATGGCCCCAGTCATCAAGCGACGACTGGCCGTGGAGGGCGCTCCAAGCGGTAGACACGACGCAGGGGAAAAGCGCGTCGTTCGCCTAGCCGCATGGCATGACGAACGTTTGGTGCGATGGCAATGTTCGCCCCCAAGCGATCCGCTTGTTCGTGGAAGTGACTGCCGCTCTCATGAGAGAGGTGTCGACCGTCATCGTGTTCATGCCCATGGGTATGCCCATGGCCCTTCTGAACACTCTCATGGTGAGATGACTCAACGCCAACCATGCTCATTGCGCCATGCGCACTCGCTTCGCCCACACTGGTAAGCACCAGGCTAGGCAAAAACAGCAGTAGCAGGGTCAGATAGCCAAGACGGTGGCGCAGCCGATTGAGCATTTAGAGCAACCAAGACAAAAATTGACGATAAAAAATGTAGATAACAATTTGCTTACGCTGTAGCTCCGCATAGCACCAATAGATTATCATCCCCTCCAGGGGGATAGGAATAGAATAAGGAAAAGAAAATGACAATACATACACACCAGTCACATCCCGATATCATCAAGCGCTTAAACCGGGCTCGGGGACACCTTTCGAGCGTGACGCAGATGATAGAGGATGGTCGCCACTGTCTAGACATTGCCCAGCAGCTTCATGCGGTTGAGAAAGCTATTCAACAGGCCAAACGTACCTTGGTTTTAGATCATATCGATCACTGCCTAGAAGATGCCTTGGGCTCTCAGGATCAAACGCAGCGGGCGCGGACTGAAGAGTTCAAGGCCATTGCCCGCTACCTGTAAATGCATCTAAGCTCCCCTCACTTGAGGAACGCTCTATGCTCGATGTACTCGCCCATCGCGTCTATCGCCATCTCTTTTTCGCTCAGGTCATTGCACTGATTGGCACCGGTCTGACCACCGTTGCCCTAGCGTTACTGGCTCATGATCTTGCTGGGGGGCAGGCGGGTGTCGTACTAGGCACAGCGCTGGCGATTAAGATGGTCGCCTACGTGGGCATTGCTCCACTGGTGGGTGCTTACGCCTCACGCCTACCTCGACGCACGTTGTTGGTTAGCCTCGACTT
Source organism: Vreelandella sulfidaeris Esulfide1 (assembly GCF_054072535.1). Lineage (NCBI taxonomy): Bacteria > Pseudomonadati > Pseudomonadota > Gammaproteobacteria > Oceanospirillales > Halomonadaceae > Vreelandella > Vreelandella sulfidaeris. The sequence goes on from NZ_JBSVSF010000002.1 coordinate 111,194, forward strand.
GCTGCGAGCAGCCGTGGTTTGCGCACTGCCTTTTGTTACCGAAGTGTGGCAAATCTATGTGCTGATCTTTCTACTCAATGCTTGCTCAGCAGGCTTCACTCCCGTTTTCCAGGCGACAATACCGGACATCCTAGAAGACGAAGAGCAATACACACGAGCATTATCCCTGTCACGCCTTGCCTACGATTTAGAGAATCTTCTTAGCCCGATGGTGGCCGCGGCATTGCTGATGGCGATGAGCTTTGATGTCCTGTTTGTACTCAACGCCCTGGCGTTCGTGATCTCTGCCTCACTGGTTATATCGGTGATGTTACCTGAGCCACAACCACTAGAGGAAATTCCCGGTGTTTGGCGTCGCGTTTCTCACGGCATACGGATTTATCTAAAAACACCTCGCCTTCGCGGTCTGTTGGCGTTGAACTTGGCGGTCTCAGCCGCCGGAGCGATGCAGATCGTCAATACGGTAGTGCTTGTTCGCTCTATGTTGGGGCTTGGCGAGAAAGAAGTAGCTTTGGCCTTTGCGGCCGCAGGTGGGGGCTCCATGCTGGTGGCCGTACTGCTACCTAAGGTACTGGATCGATTGCCTGAACGACCAGTCATGCTGTTGGGTGGCGTTATCATGGCGCTCAGTCTCTACTTGGGCTGGCTAGGCCCATCGTTTGCGGGACTTGTCGGGCTATGGTTGCTACTGGGTGCAGGCGCTTCGATGGTCATGACCCCTACAGGGCGCTTGCTCAAGCGTTCGTGCCAGACGGAGGATCGTCCAGCGCTATTTGCTGCCCAATTCTCGTTGTCACACTGTTGCTGGTTGATCACCTATCCGTTGGCAGGCTGGCTGGGGATAAACCTGGGTCTGACGGGAACGTTCGCTTTGCTCGGGACAGTAGCTTTAACGGCGACAGGGCTTGCGATGCTTACTTGGCCTCGTCGAGACTCAAGAGAGATTGCGCATGAGCACTCGCCTATACGTCATAGCCATCTTCACTATCACGATGAACACCATCAACACGAGCATGAAGGGTGGGAGGGGCCGGAACCTCATAGCCATCCCCACCATCATCCCAGAAATGTGCATCGGCACATATTTGTCATTGATAACCACCATACACGATGGCCTTCGTGACACATTAAGGCTGACAAGTTAATAGATGCCTATTAGGTTAAATCACTACGGGTGATGCCTACTTTACTGAAGGCATTCACCCCAGAAGCTTCGCAGGGAACATTTTCCTTCTTGGGCTTAAGGTGCTTGAACGTATCGGCGATCCCTGGGCAGTGGCCAGCCAATTACTCAGCTATCTTGCTGCTGGTGTGGTGTTACCCCCACGTCACACTGACCACTAGACCGTTGGGCGTGCGATTACTAAGCGTAAGGCGTGCGTTTTGGCGCTGGGCCAACTCCGAGACAATCGATAAACCCAATCCGCTGCCGGTGGTGCCCTGGCCAGAATCGCCTAAAGCGCTCAGTGACGTTATCCAAAAGTGCCTCGGGGAGTCCGGAGGACGAGCAAACGCACATCAGCGACTTACACATTTGGTCGATTGGCCCCAATATCCACGCGGCGATTGTCGCGCTCGTCTCACACAGCCCAGAATCGCCTGATATTTACCTGCAGCGCATTCAAGCTCGATGCCCGTCGTTAGTACACATTACAGTCGAACCCCAGCTGTCTCACTGATCCAAAGAAAACTGACAACGGGATGAGTTAACCCTTTGAGCGATGTGAGCCAAAACCTGAAGGCTCAGATTGAGGAGTAGCCCGTTCGAATTATGGCGTTGCGGCAGGTCTTTTGTCGGGTCGGCGACATCAATGTGATCGGCACCTATCTGAGCAACAATCCGGTCGAGTCGTTGCACGATGGGCTGACCCACCTTCATATTCAAACGTACCGCCGACCGCCGCCACACTGTCGGAGTGGCGCTTTCCAAGCGCCGAATGCTCAGCGGAGACAGTCTTGGCGTCGCGTCTGATAGGCTCCCGGCGGTGTATCCCTATCATAAAAGTCACCTCCTCCGGATCAAGGGCTTGGCGCTGCTTGCGTAGGCGTCTGGCAAGCCGGACAAGGTACTTGTGCTCGGTGTTCATGTTGGCTCCAATCAGGGCAGTTGCGATCTATTTCTGCGTCCATACGATGATCGGGATGCAACAAGCTGCCTTCGACCCGCGCCATATAGTGGATTTCATGACGAGATTTTTCATGTCGCTAACATCACCCGGTTGCGCTCCTGATTTTTGGATACATACAGAGTCGGCGGGTTATACAATTATAGTCTTTCACGATTTAATAGGGTGGTCATTTCAGTCCTCTCACCCCGCCGAATCGGCTGGTGCCAGCAGCACAGGCTGGCCATCTTCCCTCCTGCGCAGTGTGCCCGTCAGCCGGAGATCGTGCCGAGAGGGATAGGCAACCTCATGTACCACTGGCAAATTGATCATGCCGACAGCGCGACGAATGACTTCGGTTTCCACGCTCACGAGTAGGATCGGCGTCTGCCTGCCTGTGTCGGAAAGCGCCGTGTTCGACTTCCAGAGGCGCAGGACCTCGCGACTCTTGCCGTCCTGTGCGGGCCGCACCATGGTCAATACCGAAAACTGGCCATCCTGCAGTCGAGGGATCACCGGCAGCGCCTCGGCTGAGACTGCCGGATCGAGATAGCGTGGCAGGGTCTGCAAGGTGAGGCCATCGGCGCGGACCCAGCCAGCAGTGCTCGCAGCTGCCTCGAAGGCAGTAGAGGTTCCCGTCCATTGCAGCGAGAAGGGTTCTTCCGTTTCACCCACCAAGTCGGTTCTACGCACCGGGAGGGTTTGCCAGTCTGCGGTAAGCCAGGCATCGCGGGAAATGACCTGCACAGGTGTCGGGGGCGGCGTGTACATGGCCACGGCCTGCGGCAGAGCGCGCCATGAGTGCCAGGCTCCAAATCCGAGGAAAACGAATAAGGCCAGCGCGATCGCCATACCTGGCCGGGCCTTGCGTAGGTCTACGCGACGAAAGGCCAGCGCAAAGCATAGCGTAAGCCCGGTTCCCAGCAGCATGCCGCCGACGACATCCGATGGCCAGTGGGCCGAGAGATACAGGCGCGAGGCGGCGATGATGCCCACGACCGCGGCGAAGGCCATGGGCATCACCCTGCGCCAAGGTTGTGGTAAGCCGAACCAAGCAAACCAGGTAAGCAGTCCCATCAGCGTCGCGGCCCCCGTGGCGTGGCCGCTCGGGAAGCCGAAGACCTGGGCGCCCTCGTAAAGTGCCTGCGGACGCGGTATCGCCAGTCCCGCCTTGAGGAGCGTGGCAAGTCCTGAGGCAATGGCGATGCTCAGTACAACCCCTAGGGCGAGGTGCCACTGCCTGCGCAGCAGTAGCCAGCAAGTGACCGCTGCAGACGAAGCGATGATGACATAAGCGTCACCGAAGCCGGTGAGGAAGGCGACGACTTTATCGCCCGGTTCGGTACGCAGGTGGCTAAGGGCTAGGCTAATCGACTGATCGGCGACCGCCAGCCCGCTCCGCTCGGCCACCTCTTGAGCCAGAGTCGCCAAAGCGGCGGCAACAAAGGCTAGCGGGACACCAATCAGGATGAGCGGTTGTAGGTCATGCGAGGGCGCGAGAAGTGACATTGCCAAAGTGCTGACACGACCCTCGCCACTTTTCCGCAATCGCCCGATAAGCCGCAAACGCAGAGCCTCAAGGGCTGGCACGCCCCTGGTCAGCATCAGACGAATCAACAACACAATGGCGAAGCCAGCTCCGAAGATGATGCCGACAAGCACCACCAAACGCATGCTTGCATGCCCTACCAAGCTGAGCCCGAGGCCAGCCACTGCACCGGGGAGGATGTGAGCAGGAGCCCATATGATTGCTGAAGTAATATTTGCCGCCAGAAAGCGAACAGGGGCCATGCCCGACACTCCTGCCATGACGGGTATCACTGCTCGCACGCCCGGCGTAAAACGAGCGATCAGGATACTCTTGCCGCCAGGCGTTGCTGGTATGGATGAGGTTTGGCCGCCCCCTTAGCGGCCATGCCGTAGTAATACCATCGCGCCAATGATGACCGACCCAAAAGGACAGCCCATCTCCTGCGATTGCCCCAAGGGTCGTGGCGATCAGAATTGGCCATAGCGCAAGATGCCCGAGACCAATGGCGGCACCCAAGGCAACTAGCAAGGCGGTTCCGGGAACGAGGGCACCGATAACGATGATCGATTCCGAAGCCGCGAGCATGAAAGCCGCAATGACCGCAACCCACTGGTGTTGTTCGAGATACGTCGTCAGCGATGCCATCATTTCCGTGAGCCACATGTCTTTTCCCTTGTCTTGAAGTGATCGAGTCGGAGCTTACGATGCACAGGCATACACACGCTCCCACCTCACGCTAACCTCAAGCCCACTAGGTTCACGGTTGGTGAGGGTAAGAATGGCTTGTTGGCGCTGGACTAACTCCGAGACAATCGATAAACCCAATCCACTGCCGGTGGTGCCCTGGCCAGACGCGCGCCTAAAGCGCTCAGTGACTTTATCCAAAAGTGCCTCGGGGAGTCCGGGGCCCGTGTCTCTCACCGTGAGCTGAGGCAAGCCCTCCCAAAGCGCTAACTCTACCTCTACCTGACCGCCTTCTGACGTATAGCGCAAGGCGTTATCCAATAAGTTACGAAACAGAATCCCCACCTCGATTTCGTCGGCGCGGACCTCCAGCCGGGTTAAGCCTGTTAGCCTCAAGTGCTGATCTCGCTCTTCAGCGAGTGGCCACAGCTCAGCTACCAGTTCAGCAATAATAGGATAAAGATCGATAGTGGCCGATGAGGTTGTGGCCACTTGATCCAATCGAGCCAAAATAAGCAGTTGTTCTACCACCCGCTGAAGCCGTTCCACACCTATATAAGCCTTTTGTAATGATTGCTCTCCTCCCGCCTGCGCGTTATCTAGGTGAATCCTCAGTGCTGCTAAAGGGGTGCGTAATTCATGGGCCGCATCTGCGGTGAAGCGCCGCTCGCGCTCTAACGTTTCTTTCAGCCGGGCGATAAAATCGTTTAGCGATTGACGTAATCCATTAAGCTCTTGAGGAACAGGATTATCGATTTCACTTAGGTCGCGGGCAGAGCGGCCTTGCACCTGACTAGAAAGCGCTTGGATAGGGACAATCCCCCGCCGGATAATACGGCTCATCAGCCAAAGAAGAAGAGGTAGCAAAAAAAGCATCGGCAATAAATTATTCCAGGTGATGCGCTCGACTACTTCATCATGAAACGAACCTCGCAGCCCCATGCTGATCCAGGTATCGGTGGTAATATCGAACATGCTGAAAACCCGCCAACGATGACCATCGTAGCTTTCCCAGCGAAATCCCTCCTCTAAAGGAGCGGGGAAAGGCCCTGCATCATTCCATTTGCCCCCTAACAACCTGGGTGAGCCATCTGAATTCCAAAAACCCAGCACTAATTTAAGCTCTTCCTCGTGGTAAAGCTTGGGACTTGATTCAGGGCTGTTCACGGGCACTGCGATACCGTCGCGATATAGCTGGGCCGGATATTCTGGAAGGCCCAGGTGCGAAGCCAGGCGAGCATAGTCGTCAATGGTCGCGTTTGGGTCGAGTTGGCCAGCTACAATCCGGCTATGCAGACTGAGCTGTGTATCGAGAATTTCTTCTAGCTCGTGATCGGTAATTAAGTAGGCAGCGGTAAACGCAACGCCCCCGGCGAGAACCAGGGCAATGGCGAGCGTACGGAGTAGATAACGCCGTATGGAGATCATCGCGCTTGGCTATCCAAACGGTAGCCAATCCCGCGCACGTTAATGATCAGATGCTTTTCAAGCTTTTTACGCAGATGATGAATGTGAACCTCCACCGCATTGGACTCGACCTCTTCGCCCCAACCATAAAGCAAATTTTCCAAACGGGGACGAGACAGCACTCTGTCGGGGTGCCTGGCTAGCTCTAACAATAGAGCATACTCCCGGCGGCCCAACTTTACGTCTTTGCCCCGCCAACTCACCGCATGACGCGCCTCATCAATACTCAGCGCTCCCAGTGTCAATATCTGCGAAGCGCGCCCCTCAGCGCGTCGCATGACGACACGCAAACGGGCGAGTAACTCCTGCAAATTAAAAGGCTTGAGCACATAGTCATCCGCCCCCGCATCTAAACCGCCAATACGGTCTTCCATCGCATCTCGGGCCGTCAAAATCAGAATAGGTAGAGTGGATTGCTGACGGAGTAACTGCAGTACCTGCATACCGTCCATATCGGGCAGTCCAAGATCCAAAATAATCACACTGAAGGTCTCGCTGCCGATAGCACTGATTGCCTCGCGCCCAAGCATAAACCAATCGACCGTGTACCCCTCGCGTTCCAGCGCCGTTTTAATGCCATCCCCAAGCAAGGGATCATCTTCTATTAGCAGTGCACGCATGCTGCTCCCCCAATCTACAAACCGCTATCTTCGCCACTAAAACTTAAGCTTTTCTTAAATACGGCAACGTATCCCCCACAAAGCATACGCATCTGAATTCAACCTGTAAGTCAGCCACCCTTTTTTGCAAACCTTTTACGCAGCTTAACTCTTCTTTAAGTTACTTAGGCTCAAGCTGCTTCTTTCGCCATGGGCAAAGCCAAAGCAGCGCCTTCACTGGCGGTCATTTTGAATCTGCCCTGTCGCTACCGCGGGCAGGTCATTTTCTATTAACTGAATAGAGCGCCAGAGTATGCACTTACTAACACTGATTAGAACAAACTATTATTTAAAAATAATGGCCCGTTTTGTAGAAAAAAGAATGAAGCGATTTTTACTCGGAGGTATACGGTATATCGTCAAAGCGCCTGCACCAGAAACCATTAATAACCTTGTGGGCATAGAAAAAATTCTCATTATTCGCCCCAATTTTCGTCTGGGCAACGCGCTAATCAGTACCCCTGTCATCGATGCTTTTCGTGAACGTTTTCCTTCCGCGCGCATAGATTATTTAGCGACGGATAAAACATGGCCACTGTTGCAGCAACGTCCTGTTGATCATTTTCATTTACTGTCGAGAACCGCCATTCTCCGTCCCTGGCAGTGCGTGACGCTATTACGACGCTTACGGGCACAACGCTATGATCTAGCGGTACAAGTGAGCGGAGGTTCAACGAGCGGCTTTATCGTGACCCGGTTAATAGGAGCACGGTACAGCATGGGTTCAGGTAAAGGTCACCAGCGCTGGTACAACATTGAGGCGGAAGGTAAGTCATCACATGCCTATGATGCCATCGTCAATTTGACACGCCCGCTCGGCGTTGCTTGCCATAATCGGCCACTGCTCCAGCTAACGGATCAGGAAGGCTATCAAGCCATGACGAAGATACGACAGCTATTCAGTCTGCATAGCGACCACTCATCAGATACAGACTTTATTGCGATCTTCGTAGGCGGGCATCAAAACAAACGTTGGCCGTTGGCATTTTGGCTAATGCTCATCGATGCCATGGAAGCCTGCAAAATACGTTATGTCGTTTTCCTTGGACCGGAGGAGTTTAGGCTTCTAGCCCCTATTGAGCAGCGCTTGATGTCATCACTGTATGGTAGCTTATGCCCGCCGCTTCCTATTCGTCACTTTGCCGCTGTTCTAGGGCGAGCGCGGTTACTCGTGACACCAGACTCAGGGCCTATGCACTTAGCGGCAGCACTCGATGTCGCCACCATTTCCCTAGTACGCCAGAAAAAATCACTCGCCTTCGTACCACGAGAAGCCTATGACACTATTCTGTGGCGCCCAGAGATCAGCACGGTAATAGACGCTATCAGCGCTAATCTTGACGGACAAAACGCAACCGCTCCCGTTCAACTGGCCTCGGCAACAAACCAACCAACACAGTGGGTTAGAACACCACCCAGCGCTGCCCCTTTGCATTCTAGCTACTGAATTAAAGCGCATAACTGTTCGTTAAGTTTTGCGCTTTACAGTGACCCTACTGTTACGTTATCGAGAGTACTGTCTTGCCTATTTCAACGACGTCAAAACCTAATGGCACGGGTGTCAAACGCATCTTCCGCGCTTCTATTAATGCAGTATCGGGTTTAAAAGCTTGCTGGATAAATGAGTCTGCATTTAGACAAGAGGTGATGCTATGCCTCGTCCTTTACCCTTTTATATTTTTTGTTAATGCCACTTCCGTAGAAAAAGCATTGCTGTTTTCTTCACTCACCCTTGTAGTGATAGTAGAACTCATTAACTCCGCCATCGAATGCACCATTGACCGTATTGGACTAGAACATAACGAACTTAGCGGGCGTGCTAAAGACATGGGGGCTGCCGCCGTCATGATGACCCTTTTTATGATGATGGGTGTGTGGCTATGCGTGCTGCTCTACTAAATGTTCTCAAATCCGTAGCATCCGTATGGCTTTTATTTCTAATCGTCATGTCGGTCTTCAGTATTTTAAACATAGATTTTACGATAACTGACGTTATATATCGCTTTCAAGGTAATGCCTGGACGTGGAAAGATGCCTTGATTACCCAAGATGTTCTTCACACAGGCGGTAAATGGCTAAGCTTAGCGATGGGTTTAGTCACACTCCTCCTTTTGATACTAAGCACCGTTGTAACTCGTTTTAAAGCGTATCGCATGCCGCTTTTATATCTTTTTTCCGCAACGCTTCTTTCTACGCTGCTTGTCGCAACGCTTAAACAACTTGTGAACATGGAATGCCCTTGGGATTTAGTTCGCTATGGCGGGGAACGAGACTTTATTGGCTTGCTCAATACACGGCCTTCCTCCATGCCAGCATCCGCCTGCTTTCCCGCCGGGCATGCCAGCGCAGGCTATACGTGGATAGCCCTCTACTTCTTTTTTGCCGCCATACGGCCTCATTGGCGATGGGCAGGGCTTTCTCTGGGTTTAGGGCTTGGCCTTACGTTTGGGATCACTCAACAGTTCCGCGGGGCGCACTTTCTCTCCCACGACCTCTGGACCGTCATGATTTGTTGGACCGTAAGCTTTGTCCTTTCAAGATTCTTATTACACCCCAGCGTTCATTAATCTTTTCATTCAGAGATCTTTTCGATGCGTACTTTGCTATCATTGCCTTCAAATGCTGTTGGCACCGCTTGGCATTATCGCCCCACATTAAGCACGGAGCAGCTTGTCTTATGGGCCGTTGTCATATTCAGTGTTTTTTACAATGTCCCTTTTTGGCAACAAGCCTTTGCTGGCTATGAACCTCTTGCCGTCCAGACGTGGCTAACCTTTGCCACTATGTTTTTGGTGATGACCTGTCTTAACTATTTAGCCTTTATTAGCATTGCTTTTCGAACACTGGTAAAGCCATTATTAACTTTACTTTTTCTGATTGCCGCTTTCGTCAGTTACTTTACTAGCTATTACGGCACCTATTTTGATACTTCAATGTTAGACAACGTGCTTCAAACGGATACTAACGAGGCACAGGAGCTTCTTACACCCGGATTACTGATTCATTTAATGCTCTTTTTCTGTTTGCCAACCATCATGATTTGGCGCGTTAAAATCACACAGTCAACTTGGAAGAAGGCAGTGTTGCGTCGCTTAGCTTATTGCCTTGCCAGCACTGCTATATTGCTGTTAGCAATTTTCTTATCTTACCAAGAAGTGTCGTCACTCATGCGCAACAATAAAGAGCTACGCTACTTGGTGACCCCAGGTAATTATATTGTTTCGATGGCGCAGGCCCTTTCGAGCCAACACGCTTCCGCGAATACGGTGCGTTCCCCGGTGGGTGAGGACGCCAGTATCAGTTCACAAGCGGGTGACAAACCCACACTGCTCGTCATCGTGGTGGGCGAAACGGTACGGGCGGCGAATTGGGGGTTAAATGGTTATGAACGCCAAACCACACCCAAACTTGCCCAGCAGCCTGACGTTATCAATTTTTCAGATGTTTCCTCATGCGGTACAAGCACAGCGGTCTCATTACCCTGCATGTTTTCATTACCAGGGCGTGCCGATTACGCTAAATCGTATGCTCAGCAATATGAATCCTTGCTGGACGTATTAGCCCACGCCGGGTTAGAGGTCACCTGGCTTGATAACCAGTCAGGCTGTAAAGGTGTCTGCGACGGAGTGACGACAAAAGCGCTATCGCCAGAAGAGTATGCCTCTTTGTGTCAAGATGGGCGATGCTTGGATGAAGCACTGGTTCAAGCCTTGACCAAGCAAATTAGCGGTACCTCAGCTGATCAGGTTGTTGTGCTGCATCAGCTAGGCAACCACGGCCCCAGCTATTACCAACGCTACCCTGATGACTACGAACGTTTTGTTCCCGCTTGCACCACCGCTGATTTAGCCAAGTGCTCAAGAGACGACATTACCAACAGCTACGACAATGCCATTCTGTATACCGACACTGTGTTGGATCAGGTGATTGAGATGTTAAAGCGTCAGGATGACTACGCAACTGCGATGATCTATCTCTCTGATCATGGTGAATCACTGGGTGAAAAAGGCCTATATTTGCACGGTATTCCCTATGCCATTGCTCCCGATGAACAGACCCATGTGCCTATGGTTTGGTGGCTTTCCAACTCATTTTCAAAGCAGCGAGGACTCGATACGGAGTGCTTACGCCAAGTCTCTGATCAAGCCGCTTCCCACGATAACTTATTTCACAGCGTGCTGGGGTTGCTTGGCGTAGCAACGGACGTATATCAGCAGGCAGAAGATATTAGCCAAACGTGCCGGAGCCTCGCCAATTAATGAATGCTTAAGTGATCGTTAAGTATTCCATGTCAAGCTGCTCTCCACTCTGCTCAACTATCCTGGTGTATGCACATGGTTTTATCGCATCTATTGGACTCCAACCAAGGTTTTTGGAGACGGCTACTACCCAAAAAAATGGCAACAGCAGGGGGCTTGGTAGACGGTGTCAATACCTCTATACATTCTGCTAAATGGCTTTCCTTTAGAGCCAGTGTTGTTTTAATTACTTTACTATCGACTCTGCTGTGGTTAACGGGAATAGAAAGAATCGAGATCATCATCGCCATATTAAGTGTAACGTCAAGTGGTATGTCACAGTTACTTGGACGTTATTATTCTATCAGTGTATTGAAAGTAGTTGAAAATGATTTGATAGATACGCTCGACGCATTAGGAGCTGCAGGAGTTGGAACCTTAATAATTTTATATCTATTGGATTAACACACTTAATGTACGCTATTGAAAAAAAATTCACTTATTAATGCAACTAGGCTAAAAGTAAAGACTGAGGAAACATGGCTAGCCTATGCTAAGTGTCTTATACAAGACGAACTATATTTTTAACGTTTTGACTTGTTTATCTAGCCGGAAATGATAATGTTGGGAGCCTTTTAATACCCGACGAATTTACTTAAGTATAGCAGTAATTTTGGGTGACTTGGTTTAGAGCGTCGGATTTTCAGCTAGAGACACCATGTCATGACATTTGCCACCATATTGATTTTGGCCTTTTCCATGTCGGCAGATGCCTTCGCTGCTTCCATCAGCAAAGGCGCTGAGCTACAAAAACCCTCGTTTCGGCACGCCATCAGCATTGGGCTGATATTTGGTACTATCGAGACCATAACACCCTTGCTGGGCTGGTTGGCCGGGGTAGCATCGCAGCGCTTTGTGCAGGCTTGGGATCACTGGGCTGCGTTCTCAATCTTATTGGTTATTGGTTTACATATGGTGTATTCGGGCCTATGCAAAGAAGACAAAATAGCCCAAGAAAAGCAAACACTGTGGTTATTGATATTAACGGCTATTGCTACGAGTATTGATGCCATGGCCGTTGGTGCAAGCCTTGCCTTTATTGATGCCAATATCATCGCTACCAGCTTAGCTATTGGTTTAGCCACTACTGTCATGGCATCAATTGGCACCTTATTGGGTCACCAATTTGGCAAATACGTTAGCCACTGGTCTGAGCTGATCGGTGGGATCGTTTTAATTGGTATTGGCCTGGGAGTGTTAGCCGAACATACTGCTTTTTTTAATTGATCTTTCCTGATCTGTGTCATCCAGAGACAGTGTTAAAGCAATATGCGTAGCAACCCTCTGGGAAAGAGGACTGTTCACGTAGCATAAACGCAGAATCGAACTACTGATGCTTTTCCTTGCAGGTCACCGGAACCGGAGCTTCGAGCTGAAGTGTAGATCATGCTCTTTCGTCTTTGTGCCCAGGATGCGGTATTACAGTAAGTGAAGGATGTTGTCAGCCAAAATGGTCATACAAACGTTTCTTGTGCCTTTTTGTCATGTCACGACGTCCATTTCGTGTGATGACAAATCGATTACAAAGATGTGTCGATGCCTGCCCCTCGGGTGATGGTGAGGATGGCGATGCGGTTCAGACCCCTCCCAGACCTCATGTTCATGCTGGTGATGGTCGTCATGGTAGTGCAGATGGGAGTGCTCCACAGGAGCATGGTCATGCTAGAGCGCCACCGGAACCCGTGACGGCCAGAGACGGGTCGCGAGCGCCTGTTCGCCCAGGCCCGGAGCGGACATAGACCACGGTGTTAACGATTTGCATGGCCCCGGCGACCGAAACCGCTATGTTCAGGGCAAGCATCCCTCACAGCCGGGGCGTTTTCAAGTAGATTCGCATGCCGTGGGAGACCTTGCGCCAGTCACTTAGCGCTTCGTCATCCGCAGTTTGGGGCGACAGCAGGACCACCGAGACGACCAGGAAGGCCAGACTATTGAGCAGGAACAGCACATCGAAGCTCATCACCATCAGCAGCGCGGCAGACGCGAGGCGTAGGCTTCGACCAGTGACGCGATGCCCACATAGGCCACCATCTTAGCCTGCCCGGCCACCAAGTCATGGGCCAGCAGCGCTAGGGCGACCGTCGTTAAACCGTTGCCGACGAGGGCGGTGACCTGGGCCAGGAACGAGTGACGATAGATACGATGAGCCAGCACCTGGAGCACGGGGCCCTCCTCGATGTGTTGCAGTCGGTTACAGGCGGCATGCTGGGATGAACGATTCACATAACTTTCTTCTGTTGCAAGCAAGCCATACTACCCCCTAGTATCTATACTACCTCCTGTACTGTTTCCTTCTCCACAGAGACGACCACATGCACACGATCAAAGACAAAGCGAAGCTGCTAACTCGTGTTCGACGCATTCAGGGGCAGGCAGCCGCACTGGAAAGGCAACTTGATAAGGAAGGGGATTGCACTGCCGTGCTGCAACAGACTGCCGCGATTCGCGGGGCGGTCAATGGGCTGATGGCAGCCATAATAGAGGGACACCTAACTGATCACATCGTCAGGGAGCCCGAATTGGAGCAGCGGCAACAAGATTTGGACGCGGTGCTACAGGTCATCAAGTCCTACCTCAAGTAGGAGAGAAAGAAGCCTGGCACACAGAATATTCAATATGGATGAGAGCAATGATCAAGGCCGCCACCCGCTCGAAGAAAAGGATCAAAGGCCCTGGCGCGGTACGACCATCACCTACGCCTGGGGTGATTTCTACCATGAAGCGATTACAGTTATGCGCTCCGGCTTCCTTGCTGTGTTTCAGCACTGAGGAACTGGCCTTGCTTCTTGTTGGTACGAGTACTGAGTAGAGAAAGTCCCTGATGACAACAGAACTAATCTCGAACGCTAAACAATGGGCTCGCACGATCAAACGGGATGTACACGCCGTCTGGCTTGCCGCTCGCGATCCACGTACCCCATGGTTTGCAGAGGTGTTGGCAATGATTGTCGCAGCCTATGCCGTCTCACCTATCGACTTGATCCCCGACTTCATCCCCGTACTCGGCTACGTGGACGACATCATCATTGTCCCACTCGGGATATTGTTGGTGGTGAAGCTTACACCACCAGAGGTCATGAACGAGCACCGAGCAACCGCTGACGCAGCCTCTGAACGCCCGGTAAGCCGCATAGCTGCTGGCGTGTTTATCGCTATCTGGTTCTTCTTCGCCACCTTCTTGGCAAGAATGCTCCTATGAATATATCCAATACGTAATGTGGCAGGTACAACCTGCCTTATATTAGCGCGGAAAAAACCTGTCGACCCAATGGCCTGATAGAGGGTAGGGGTGGCTCGCGGGAAGTCTCGTGGGCTAATAACGAAGGAGACATAAATGTCAGACCACGATCATAGCCATAGTGGCGGCAAGACCTTGTTGTTCGCACTGGTCTTCACTACAGGTTTTGCAGCTGTCGAAGTGTTCGGTGGCCTGATAGCTGATTCGCTTGCCCTGTTGTCGGACGCAGGCCACATGCTAACCGATTCATTGTCGCTAGGGATTGGTGCCTTCGCTGCTTGGCTGGCCAAGAAGCCAGCATCGCGTCAGCACTCCTTTGGACTCAAGCGTGCTGAAATCCTCGGCGCTCTGTTTAACGTGCTGTTTATGTTCGGGGTGATCGTATTCATCGCTTACGAGGCGATCCGCCGCATGGCAGATACACCCGCCGTTGCCGGAGGCATGGTTTTGGCGATAGGCGGGCTCGGTTTGCTGGTGAATATCGTAGTGGCTTGGGTGCTGATGCGTGGAGAGCAAACTATAAACGTCCGCGGAGCGCTTCTGCACGTAATGGGAGACTTATTGGGCTCGGTAGCTGCGCTGGTTGCTGGGGCGGTCATTTATCTGGACGGGCCGCCCATTGCGGATCCGATCCTGTCTCTTTTCGTCAGCCTATTGATACTGGTGTCCGCCATTCGGCTACTGCGTGAGGTGACGCATGTCTTGATGGAAGGCGTGCCAAAAGGAATTGATGCGCATGAAGTCGGCTGCGCTCTAGTCCGGGTCGACGGTGTCTGCGCTATCCATGACATGCATATTTGGAGCCTGTCATCAAACAGCCAGGCTCTAGTGGCACATATCGATGTGGAAGCGATGGAGCGATGGGAAGAGATACTGCCGCAGCTGCAAACGATATTGCGGGAGCGCTTCGATATTGCGCACAGCACCCTACAACCCGAAGATGCCGCTATCCGCCATGTTTGTGATGCCGATCCTTATTGTGGGGCTGGTAAGGTGAATTAGGAGACAACCGGCAGAAGGTCCCGCCGAGGCTGCACGTAGCAGCATCAATAACTATAGCGCCACTTGATACCCATTATCTCTATCTGGGAATGTACGCCCCCCTTGGGGAGTCCTGCTCCTGAGCCGCTCAGGAGCGTCCGTATCAACACTTTTGGCAACGCCAAGTGCTTTCCAACGTGCGGCTTGCATTGTTTCAGAGAAACGGTCACAAGGGCGCGCTCTATATAAACTCAACATAGAGATTGTCGCAGCAATTATTGTTTAGTCGCAGCAATTGTTGAAAATGACACCAGCGCCTTGCTAATGACGTTGTTGGGCAGGGGGGGATATTGCACAGTCAGCCCCTAGAAACAGCCCTGCCTGGCGGCTGAGGCTGAGGGGGAACGTTGCACAGCAGCAATTAAAGATGTGAGAAATGCTTTGTTCAGCGTGAAGAGAAAGACCCCTCAAAAGAGAGGGGTCTAGGAAAAGCTCATCAGAACATTTCGAGCTTTGGAATGTTATCAGCGGCGGTATCGATCCCTTCAAGAAGCTCGATGCCGCGAGCCAGTGCATTCTGAGCCAGCTCAAAAGCACTAGCGTTAAGACGGGCATTATTATCGTCCCTATTGACCTCAACCCCACTTCTTGCGAATTCAACATCGCTCAAAAGCACGGGTTGGCTACCTATCTTTACTTCGACCTTGGCGGACAGCATACCGAAGAACCACTTATGCTCAGCAAAAGCTTCCTTATCGGAATCTGAGTACCTATCGAAGAAGTCCGGGGTCACCACTGGATCATTGTCGAGCATCAGTGTGACGGTTAAGTGGCCATTCGTACCTGTAACGGTGTCACCACAGATTGCAAAGCCGTCAAATTTATTAAGTTCCATGATCGTTCCTCTCTCTCATTCCTGCTGAATTGCAGGTCTCAAGAAGAGATAGGGACTCCACTGACACAACTGGTGAGGCTCTGTGCAGCGCAATGAAAAAGGCCCCTCGATCTTGAGGGGCCTTCAGGATGAAATAAAATCTCGTTAAGCCTCAATGAAACTACAGGTTCTCTCGAAACCCTAAGGCTTTAAGTTTCTTAATAAACTTTTCTGGAGTTATCTCTTTGCCATCCAGTTCAGCCAGTAAATTCAGCACATCTTGCATAGAGTACAGGGCTTTCCAATCATCCTGATAAACATGCAATAAAGGGGAGTGATTACCCCACTGAATGCAGAACTCCCCGGCTGTCCCACCATCGATATGGTACAACCCGATATAAATCTGCTCAGTGGCCCCTGCTGGGAGGCTCATCCCATCCATACTGCTGTTGAGCATGTAACCCTTGAAGCAGCCCTCGAACTCTTTCATACGGTCTCCTTAGTCATTCCTGCCCGTTGCAGGACTCATCATTGGTAGGGCGCAGAGTGACCCTTGGAGGCCTTGAGTGCTAGATGGCCGCAACCAGTCGATAGGCTACAGTATAAAACATGGACGTTTCACGCAGCCGCCCGGTCGAGCATTGACCGAACGTGCGGATTCGCATCCCTACCATCACCTTCGACTCCCTGGGCAGGTCGATTGAGTGAGGCGCCAGCCCATAGAGCCACAGCAGCAGACCGGCTCACCCCGGCAGTGCAGTGAATGACCAGCTTCACCGGCCTGCGATCGCTGGACCACTGGCGAATCCACCCAGAAATTCTCTGTGCATCCTCGAGCGTCATGGGTTCTTCGCAGCCGAAGCCTTCACCGGGAACGACATCATCAAACTGCATTAAGAGAACATCATCCCCCCCCTTTGCCAAGCGAGTTGAACGCTCGTCAAGCCCTCGAATGGACAGGACTACAGTATCGGCGCTTGCTTGCCGGCGCTCGATGTCACGTCGACTTGTATATTCGATGCTAGTGATCATTGGTTATCTCATTCCGGTTGGTTAGGGCATGGAGGGCTTGCTCGCGAACTCGTCCTGCGAGGTGAATCCTCATCGCATACTCGACGGCCGCGGAGCGAGATCGCTTTCGTGAAGCCAGGCGATTGATGTGCTGCTGGGTATCGATCACCAGGGCTTGTGCGGCAGCGACATATCGCAACAGGGTTTCGCGTTGGGGGTACTTAGGATGGGAGCAATCCCATGACAGGCGAATACAAGCCTCGCCAATGACGGACGACCGAGAAAAAGGATTATCCAGATAGTGTGTCACCAGCGTCTCGCCGGCCTGATCCACCTGCTCAACACGTTGCTGCATGCGATCCCCCCTATTGTCCCCAGGCTCATGAATGGCTGGTTATAGGGAGTTAGGGATGGCAATGACACAGAATGAGAAAGCCCCAACTAGCGAACTAGAAGGGGCTTGAAGGTAAAAACCTTGAATCTGATCAGCTGAAAGCTGCAGATTTGCTGTGCAAGACAGCTTTACCTGGAGCGAAATGCCACAGGGATTCCTCAAGGAGGTTATTATCAGGACTGCTGACGTAAGCGCCCTTGCGTGATAGCCGAAAAGCCCGCGGGCCTTGTCGAAACAACCTGACAATCAACCTTAGAGGTCATCGTGATTAGCAATTTCCGTTTCCCATACCGTTCAATGAACGGCCTCGCCAATAAGATAGGGACATGGGTGACATCTGGGAAGTTAATATCGGAAAAAATAATCCCCAACCGACAATCTCGCTCAGTTGAGGGAAGGCTGGATAGGCAGGATTTGGCGGCCATGATCTTATTTCGAGCTGCCGTTAGTAGAATCAATTTCACAGGCGGTGAGCGCCCGAAGGTATCGCTTCAATGTCTCGCGATCGGTAATCGCAGTGCCCACCATGGCGCGGCCCCAGCGGCGCCCGCCTGAGTAAAATGTCTATTTCAGCACTTCTCCTTTATCTATCTTGTCTAGGCAGCATTACTGATAAGCTAGGTAGCTTGGGGGTTGGTTGAAATCGATTGTGACATCCCTGTCCGGTAGCTCCTCGCACTGACCGACAAGCTGGCGACCGCTTTCTCCCGGTAAGTCGATGCGAACGTCAATGTGTCCTATCTGTCTTCTGCATCGCATCTGCTCTCGAACGACCGAGAAGGGGGCCACCCATTGGCCATGAGGGTTTCGTCGAAGTTTCATCCAATAATATTCGATAGGCTTCATCCTGACGCCTTTCGGTACTGAGTTAACCCCGAAGCACAATAATCTATTCAATAGAAAATTCACGTTGTCGAGACGACGACGATTCAGCCCGTTGTTGATGATCCCTTCCCCGATGAGTTGTGATAACGCGATTAAGGCTCTAAGCGTAGCTTCATCTAGCGGTGGAAGAGGCATACCGTCTCTACCATAGCCCGATAAGGTGAGGGGGGTTTCCACAAACTGAGCTTGTCGATGAATCAGGCTATGGCGATACTCTATTGTAGACACGTAACAAGTCAGCATTCCTTCCCAGGTGCAGGTTTCCTCGGTTAGGATCACGCCATTCAGCGTACCGCTCATTGCGAGACGAGCCTTTTCCTTAATTGGCCAGAGCTTAGCTTCCCGCTGAGGTTTTATACCTTGTTCCGCCAGCGCAAGCTCGATCGTAAGATCAAGCACCTTCCAGGCTGCTCCAAACGCCAATGGCAAGAAAGCTGCACGTAGGCTGTCCTCTCGATTGGCTTGAATGTGGCTCGCCCCGTTCTGTATAACGTTTTTTCCTCCATCAATTAGGGGACGTATATCGATGTAGCTTCCAGATGTCTGGGCTGTCAGAGGTAAATACCGGTCAAGAGCAAAACGTTCAAAGGCAGTCTCTGCCTCGTACTCATTAATGTTAGTGATCATTGGTAGGGCCTATTACAAGCTACTGTTTAAACTTAAATCAGCTGGATGTGGCACCTAACTCACTTAGATTGGCAACAGTTTGGCGATTCAGACAGTCAGTCTTGCCCAGCTACCCTCCATTTCAACAGGGACTTCGATCCAAGTGAGGCGCAAACGACCGGCTACTTTCGCCAAGGCCTCGTATTCTGCAACTCCCAGGCAGCGTAACATCGTACCTTTCCCTGGATAATAAGGTGTTTCAGGATACTCTCTGAAAATTAGCTTCGGGTTGTATTCAGTTCCAGTACGGTCGTGTTTCCCACTGAAAGGGAATCCCTATTGACTGAGGTGTGATGCCGGCTTTTGAGAGCGTCGCAACTGGCAATGTTCTCATAACTGTCTTGAAGCGATCCTGCCAAGTTGTTGATGGATCGATCGCTTTCAAAAGTGCTTGGAGCGCGACGGTCCGGGAAAAGAAAAATCCTTGATCAGGGTTGCCTGGAAACTCGGAGTGGATAGCATTCGCGCTTTGAGGGCTGTCAGCGCCGACATTATTATTCCAGACCCTGCTATGGTGGGCACAATTATTACGCAGCATGGTTGTGCTTTTGAGCCACGACACAATGACCTTTTCATCGTAGCCAAACTGTGTAGCCACTCGCCTCCGATGTTCGCGATCAAGACTGGCAAGCAACCGCGACATTTGGCCAATGCTTAACTCCTCCAAGATTGTCCAGATCGGCGGATAAGGCGGCGTATGGTAAGTGTGGTAATAGTGCTTAATGGGGTTGGTAAGTCTCAATCCAAGACGTTCTTCATGAAATTGCGGTGCGCTTCCATGTCCTTGAAATGTTTGGTTTTGAGATAGAAGTGGGGGCCGCAGTCTTTGTCATTGGCCATAGCGTTAACTATGGCGGATCTGAACGCGACTTCTACTTGTTCAATAGCGTCAAGGAGCACTAGCCGAAGACTACGATCGAACTCGTAAAGCGCAAGAATATCGTCAAACCTTACACCCGGATAAAAACGTTTTTGATCATCCTGCAGCGGCCGCGTATAAATGAGCAGCTGGTAATACCCGACAAACTGAAGGACATTAAGTGCTTGTGATTGCTGACCTTTGGTGATGAGGCCCTTGGCGCGAAGATGACGAAGGTGGGCGTAAGAGGATTTTGCGGGTTTTGTGAAGTTTAGTTGTGGTTGCAGTTGTGGCCCCATACATTCTTTTACCACTAAAAAAACTAACCCCCTGGTGCGCAGTCAGGACGAATCCTGTGAGGCGTGGGGGTTATTCTTATCTTAAATAGTAGGCTTCTACTGTTCTCGTGTCAATCTAGACTGTTTCCTATCTTGAATGGGTACCCGTCCCAGGGGGAACCTTGGCTGATACAAGTCCACTTGCAGTAGTAGACTTCTACTGTGCCCATGCCAATCTAAGCTGTTTCTTATCCGTAATGGGTGCTCGGCCCAGGATGAACCTTGGCCAGGACTAGCCTACTTGCAGTTGTACGTTTTGTCTGAGGAGTAAAAGGCAGCTATAGGGGGAATGTTGCACCGGAATCCAACGTATAGCCTGTATAAAATTCATCGAATTTCACATGTTTGGTTGGAAGTACTTTACCTATACACCAAGATGAATATAGAAAAGCGACTGGACATTATCTTAGTAAACTTTATAAGCATCCACAGGGGGAAGCATGATTCTCGACGCTATCGATGGCTGGGACGATTACCCACGACGCATTTTTGACCGTGAAGCAACTATACGAGGTATTGCCGAATGGATTGATGCCGAAAGCAGTGTCATGCCTTACGCGGTCTTGCATTGTGATGGCGTTAGTTTTCGCGTGGCTGTGCGCGATTATGAAGAGCAAGATTTAATCTTGGCGGCCGATGAGTACGGGCATCGTTCAGCAGCAGGGGCTTTGGGCGCTTTCGGCGAGCTGATTGACACGGCAAAACGTCGAATGGAAGGAAAAGAGTCCTGGCCAGAAGGCCCGGCGCTAGATGAAATTAGGCTCTACCAGAAAGAGCGTGAAGTCGAAAAGCTCAACACTATGGTAATCCCCCCATTTTCAGAGGGTTTCAAAAGTAGAGTTCAGACCACAGCGGCCAGTTTCTGTTGAGGGGTGATCCCTCCAAGCCCCATATTAGGGCGCTCGTGATTGTAGTGCCAGAGCCAACGAGTGGCGTAATCCTGAACCTCTTCGGTACTTTCAAACAGGTATTGGGCTAACCAGTCATAGCGCACCGTTCGATTGTAGCGTTCTATATAAGCATTCTGCTGGGGTTTTCCTGGCTGGATAAACATCAGCTGAATACCTTGACCTTCCGCCCATGCCGATAACTTACCACTGATATATTCTGGCCCGTTGTCACAACGAATAGAGTGCGGCTTACCACGCCATTCAATGATCTGGTCTAGCGCCCGGATAACTCGTTCAGTAGGCAACGAGATGTCTACTTCGATACCAAGACCTTCTCGGTTAAAGTCGTCGATCACATTCAGTAGACGGTAGCGACGACCGTCGCTCAGTTGGTCATGCATAAAATCCATAGACCAGCTGTCATTAATCGTTTCAGGCACCGCTAAAGGTTCAGGCTTCTCGCGGATTAACCGTTTCTTCGGTTTGATCCGAAGATTCAGCTCCAACTCTCGGTAAATCCGGTAGACCCGCTTATGGTTCCAACGAAAGCCTTTCACATTACGTAGGTGCAGGAAGCACAAGCCAAAGCCCCAGTTTCTCTGGTTATGCGTCAGCGTGATCAACCAGTCGGCGATTTGATCGTTCTCGCCGCGGAGCTTCGCTTGGTATCGATAGCAATTTTCACTGATGCTAAACATCCAGCAGGCTAGGCGGATGCTGACGTGCTTTTCCATGACGGCTTTCTGCGCCATCTCACGGCGACGAGACGGCTTCACCACTTTTTTTCGATGGCTTCCTTGAGGATATCCGCTTTCAATCGTTCCTCGGCATACATCTTCTTGAGCCGTCGGTTTTCATCCTCTAGCTCTTTTAGCCGTGCCATCATGGACGCATCCATACCACCGAATTTAGCTCGCCACTTATAGAAGGTCGCGCTGCTCATACCGTGCTCACGACATAGCTCCGGAACCGGGGCACCGCCTTCGGCTTGCTTGAGGATTGACAGTATTTGGCTGTCAGAAAAACGTGATTTTTTCATGCAGAATCTCCCTGCGTTTAGCTTACGGAAAATTCTACTTTTGAGCACCCTGGTTTTTCGGGGGGATTACCCTATGGCCACGTTATTTATCCAGCGCGAACCCCATATCGTCAATGAAATAGAATACGGCGCTCAGCCGGGCCAACTCGATCTGGACGCTGCATCGCTGCCAGAATGCTTGTGGGATGAATTTGAAGCAGAAGGAGATAGCGTTTAAGCTCGTCTTAGAGGAAGAAATTTACCACCGCGTGAATAAGAAGTAACACGCTGCGAAGAATTGCCAGCCGGGTTTCTCTACATCCAGATGGCATGACACAACATCAAACACCAAAAGTCCGGCCCTATACGACGTTTTTTTAACCTGTTAAAAGAATATAGATAACACCTATGTCGACGGGTGTCGAAATGCAGGCCTAGTGGTTTAATAGGAGTAGGGCTTTTAGCGAAGCTGCTGGTTAATTCTAGTCAGACAAAAAACCGATGAGGTAGCACCGTGATTGAGTGCGAAGGCATGAAGGATGATGAGACGCCATGCGCGCGAGAAGCAGTTCACAATATACCAGCTGTGGTGTTCGGCCAGGAACGCCAATTATTGCTTTGTAATGACTGCGTGCCAAAATATGTAGAGGAAGAAGACGACCTCTAATTAGGTGCTATTACCTGCTACGTTCGCATGAATGGGTAAGCAGATTTTTCATAATGGCCAATATTTAAACCTTGATACCCGGCAATAAGCCGGGTTTTTGCGTCTCAATTAGCGAGGCTAATTGGAGAGTTAAGCTCAAGTCTGGTGTATGGGAGGAGGTAGGAAGGGTGGCGTATCCTGTTGATTGATCACGACCAAGATCTCAACCAACACGAGTGGATACGCCATGGCCGATTCTACCCTCCGGACTCTTTCACAACCAGAACCCCAGGTCGCTGACCCGCTGCACGAGCTGCTGCGCCAAGGTGCCCGTGACCTGATCGCCAAGGCCGTCGAGGCCGAGTTGGCCACCTTTCTGGCGCAGTATGCCGATCAGCGGCTCGACGATGGACGCCAGGCCGTGGTCCGCAACGGCTACCTGCCCGAGCGCACGGTCCAGACCGGGATCGGGGATGTCAGCGTGCAGGTGCCCAAGGTGCGTGACCGCAGTGGCGGTGGCGCTCGCTTCAACAGCAGCCTGCTGCCGCCCTATCTGAAGCGAGCCCGCAGCATCGAGGAGTTGATCCCTTGGCTCTACCTGAAGGGGATCTCCACTGGCGACTACCAGGAGGCGCTGGCGGCACTGCTGGGCGACCAGGCCAAGGGTCTGTCGGCCAACACTGTGTCACGGCTCAAGAAGCAGTGGGAGGACGAGCATACCGAGTGGCGAAAGCGGGACCTGTCAGACCGTCGCTACGTCTACTGGTGGGCCGACGGGGTGTACAGCAACGTGCGCATGGATGACCGCCTGTGCCTGCTGGTGATCATCGGGGTCACCGAGCAGGGCCGCAAGGAGTTGGTGGCCGTCGAGGACGGCTTCCGCGAGTCGGCGGACAGCTGGAAGACCCTGCTGACAGGCCTGCGAGAACGCGGCCTGACCCAGGCTCCCAAGCTGGCGGTGGGCGACGGCGCCATGGGGTTCTGGGCGGCCCTGAGCAAGATTTACCCGGAGACCGACCATCAGCGCTGCTGGGTTCACAAGACGGCTAACGTGCTGAACAAGCTGCCAAAGTCAGTACAGCCCAAGGTCAAGGCCGACCTGCATGACATCTGGATGGCCGAGACCCGCGACGAGGCGCACAAGGCCTTCGATCGCACGCTGAAACGCTTCGAGGCCAAGTACCCCAAGGCGATGGCGTGCCTGGCCAAGGATCGGGAGGAACTGCTGGCGTTCTACGACTACCCGGCAGAGCACTGGGTGCATATCCGCACCACCAACCCGATTGAGTCGACCTTCGCCACGGTCCGCCTGCGGAGCAAGCGCAGCCGGAACTGCGGCTCCAGAG
Organism: Vreelandella sulfidaeris Esulfide1; assembly: GCF_054072535.1. Lineage (NCBI taxonomy): Bacteria > Pseudomonadati > Pseudomonadota > Gammaproteobacteria > Oceanospirillales > Halomonadaceae > Vreelandella > Vreelandella sulfidaeris. The sequence goes on from NZ_JBSVSF010000002.1 coordinate 135,084, forward strand.
CGACGACCCTGGCGATGGTCTTCAAGCTGCTCCAGAGCGCCGAGAAGCGCTGGAAGCGCATCAAGGGGTTCAGCAAGCTGGAACTGGTCGTGAACAACGTCCGGTTCCAGGATGGAGAGCAAGTAACCGATCAGTCAGACAGGACTGCCGCCTGACCGCCATCCACCAGATTTGACTATAACTCCTAATTGGATACAAAAAACCCAACGTCGCGGTACGTTGGGTTTTTCCGAATTAATATCTTACTAATTCAAACAGCTGCAAATCTTTCAATATGGTTCTGTTCTTTATGCTCGGCGTGCCATAGCTCATAGTTTGCCTGCATCGTTAGCCAGTGCTTGGCATTGCCAATTCCGCCATGCTCTAACTTAACGGCCAAATCGGGGGAAATAGCGGCATGCTCATGTAATACGCGTGAAACTGCTGCACGAGACATGCCTAACTTTTTGGAAAATTCAGTGACGTTCAGCCCCAGCGCTGGCACGATCCGACGGCGCAATAAGCTACCTGGGTGCGGCGGGTTCATCATGGTCATGTTTCAGTTCTCTCTCTCTACACAAATTGTGTATCGCATATTTGAGGTGTTGCATTCATGGCTACGTCTGCGAGGCCATCTTTCTCGGTGGCCCTTGATAACCGTACCGAGCCGGTTATCAAGGAACGCCGGGGTTAGTGGTAGTCTAAATAGTCAACAAGGTGTACATCTTCCCCATCAAACGTAAATATCACTACCCAATTACCGTTTACATGCACCGAAAAAAAGCCTTTTCTATCACCCTTCAAACTATGAAAATCAAATCCTGGCAAATTCATATCGTTTGGCTTAGTGGCTGCGTCCAGTGCAGCAAGTATGTCTCTTAAATCGTCTACATGGTTTGGTTGTACTCCTTGGGATTCTCCCTTCTCATAAAGACGTTTAAGCCCTTTGTGTTTGATCTTCTTTATCATCGCATTGCTTTGCTCCCTTGTTGTGAAACGCCCTCGAAGTGTAGCGCGTAACGCTACACGCGTCAATGACAGCTGAGGTAGAAACTGCTTAAAGGTGGCATGGCTGACAGTACAGGAGCAGTTGTTCCGCCAACTAGATTGGCCCCGATTGAGGTGAAAAAACGGGTGTGCTCATTAACGTGCTTCTCTCTCATTCCTGCAGTAGAACAGGTTTTAAGAGGGGGGGTGCTGTAAAGGGTCGACCTCTAGGCGATCTCCAGCGGCTATACCATGCTCATTGAAGTAGCCAGCGTTTACCTCCAGGGCCATCCAGAAGCGCGTGCCAGCTGGATAACGCGGACAGGCTTCTTTTTCTCTCGTGCAGGGGGCCATGCTGGTGATCGACTGGATCTCTCCGTCATGGTCGAGGAAGGCAATATCAAGCGGTATACGAGTTTGGTACATCCAGAAAGCATGATCGGTTGTCTGCTCCTCATCATAGACGAAGAGCATGCCAGCATCGGGAGCCATTGAGTCACGCTCCATTAGGCCATTGCGACGCTGGCGCGAGGTAGATGCCACCTCAAGCATGAGCGAATATCGGCCTTCCTTAGCGTGCAAAACACCAGAGGAAAATGCAGTGGCCTGTCGAAGAATCATCCCCGTGATTAGAGCAGTGCCAATCAAGAAAAGCGCCAAAATGCGGATACTTTTTCGGGTCGTGGGCCGATCGAATCCCACAAGCCTTTGTTGACGCTGAAACATTATCACCTGGGCTCCAGAATAAAATCAGAATGTCACTCCAAGATAGAGCCGAGGGTGACCGTAACGGTTAGGGTTTGGGGGAACATATTATGCTGGCGACCACATTACTGGTCCGCTGGCTGCGCCATGCTCACTGGGCCAGCCCAGCAGCCGTGCAGCACGCTATTGAATTTTCACACTTAGCAGCCCGGGTAACGCTCCCAGCAGCTAGCGCCAGCGAACTCGGCATCATCCAATGGCACCGATGGCCGCTTTGCTTAGGGGACGATATTGCCTACTGGCGACCAGGGCGAACGGGGCTGCAATGTCAGCGCTTGCCTTATCCAGCGGCCGCTGGACTCACATCGACCACCTACGATGACAACTTCAGCTGCTCGATCAGAGACATCATCTCCCTGGCGTCTGGGAAAGGCGATCTCGTCGGCTACGCCACTCTCGACGCCTATGCTATCGGCGAATGTCGCGAATTGGTTCACAACAACCGTGCCAGCATCGAACCTTTGCCCAACTGGCATGAACTCCGCTTCCATGGCGGTTCTGGCGCTGAAGAGTCAGTAGAAGGTTTCAGTTGGCGGCCCTGGGGATACCATCTAAACAACCAGGGTGGCGCCCATCACTTCGCTACAGCTTGTCTGATTGCTGGCTTCCTCGATCCTGAGCTGCGCATAAAAGCTCCCTTGACCAGGCATGAACTGAACACCGAGGTCGCCCAAGTTATTCTCAGCGCCTTCGACATCTGGTAATCCCCCCATTTTCAGAGGGTTTCAAAAGTAGAGTTCAGACCACAGCGGCCAGTTTCTGTTGAGGGGTGATCCCTCCAAGCCCCATATTAGGGCGCTCGTGATTGTAGTGCCAGAGCCAACGAGTGGCGTAATCCTGAACCTCTTCGGTACTTTCAAACAGGTATTGGGCTAACCAGTCATAGCGCACCGTTCGATTGTAGCGTTCTATATAAGCATTCTGCTGGGGTTTTCCTGGCTGGATAAACATCAGCTGAATACCTTGACCTTCCGCCCATGCCGATAACTTACCACTGATATATTCTGGCCCGTTGTCACAACGAATAGAGTGCGGCTTACCACGCCATTCAATGATCTGGTCTAGCGCCCGGATAACTCGTTCAGTAGGCAACGAGATGTCTACTTCGATACCAAGACCTTCTCGGTTAAAGTCGTCGATCACATTCAGTAGACGGTAGCGACGACCGTCGCTCAGTTGGTCATGCATAAAATCCATAGACCAGCTGTCATTAATCGTTTCAGGCACCGCTAAAGGTTCAGGCTTCTCGCGGATTAACCGTTTCTTCGGTTTGATCCGAAGATTCAGCTCCAACTCTCGGTAAATCCGGTAGACCCGCTTATGGTTCCAACGAAAGCCTTTCACATTACGTAGGTGCAGGAAGCACAAGCCAAAGCCCCAGTTTCTCTGGTTATGCGTCAGCGTGATCAACCAGTCGGCGATTTGATCGTTCTCGCCGCGGAGCTTCGCTTGGTATCGATAGCAATTTTCACTGATGCTAAACATCCAGCAGGCTAGGCGGATGCTGACGTGCTTTTCCATGACGGCTTTCTGCGCCATCTCACGGCGACGAGACGGCTTCACCACTTTTTTTCGATGGCTTCCTTGAGGATATCCGCTTTCAATCGTTCCTCGGCATACATCTTCTTGAGCCGTCGGTTTTCATCCTCTAGCTCTTTTAGCCGTGCCATCATGGACGCATCCATACCACCGAATTTAGCTCGCCACTTATAGAAGGTCGCGCTGCTCATACCGTGCTCACGACATAGCTCCGGAACCGGGGCACCGCCTTCGGCTTGCTTGAGGATTGACAGTATTTGGCTGTCAGAAAAACGTGATTTTTTCATGCAGAATCTCCCTGCGTTTAGCTTACGGAAAATTCTACTTTTGAGCACCCTGGTTTTTCGGGGGGATTACCATCTTTTGCGAGCCAGAGCACCACACAATGAACGAAGCGTTTATGAAGCGGATGGAGGCTGCGCAGATCCCATTCGCCATCTGTTCAGCACCCCCGCCGCGGCAGGATGGCCATCACCTTTTACTGTTGTCCTGTGAGAACAGCAAAGCCATGGGCGTAGCCGATATATTCCGAGCTTACGGCTGGCTCGATTTCTGCGACCTCTTACGCAAGCAGGCGAAACAACAATAGAAAAAAACTGGGCACATCCATTGGACAGGGCTGACATCAGCTGGTGTTATTGCGGCAGCGCGTAGAACCACCAGGCTGTTAGCGGGCTTTGAAAGTACAGTGATTAGCAACGCATATAAGGAGAATGAACTTGGCAAAGATTAAACACGACGCAGAGGCGTTTCACGCCGAGATAGCTATGCGCGTTTACGATGAATCTGTGACCGACGCTATTGACGTTATCACTCGTGATGGTGAGCCAGAAACCCTGCTGGCAGTGGTGCGAAGCCTTGTTGATTTTAACGTGTATTACAGCAATCAGAAAAACTATAAGACGTACCAACACGCCTATGCTGCTATCGGTGCTGCAATTGATAAGGCGAACCCAGAGCATCAGCCACTAAACAAACACTGGAATAAATGAATCTTAATAGGGAAATAATATTTATCACTTTGCCTAGGTATAGAAAAGCCCCTGCCAGCCAGTGGAAGGGGCTTAGAATAGATCCTCTTCGTCACACTTCAGTGCTACCGAAAGTGGATGCTACCAACGTTGTGATGATCGCATTAGCTCTTTCTACGCTAGTGATGGAAGAGCTCAATCAACAACACACGACGAATATTAAGGGTTTGACGGTAGCCAAGCCGTTGTTCTCCAAAGGGCTGAAAAAACGCTCTGCCTTGTCTTTATCGACATTCACGACGAATGAAGTGTCAGTTCTTCATAAACACTGTTGATATTGTCGTCTTCTTTATTACTCGGTTCCGGCTTCGGATACAGAGGTTCGATAAGCCCGTTGGATAATGCTAGTAAATCGCCAAGCTGTTCGTAATCGAAGCTAACGCCATCTGCATTGCGTTGCTCAAGGCGTGAAATGGCATCTGATATAGCGGTCATGGTGTGATCCTCCACCCCTAAAGGAGGTAATGCCTGTATCAGCGGCTGTCCGTTGTCCCAACCGATTTTAATAGGTTGGTTGATGATATTGACCTGGGTGCCCGCCGGTATGCGGTCAAAAATTGATTCAATATCGGCAGGCAACATGCGTATACAGCCACGGCTTGCACGCATGCCAATGCCATCGGGCTGGTTGGTACCGTGAATCAAATAGCCATCGAAGCCTAAGATAATGGCGTGGTCTCCCAGCGGATTATCGGGGCCGGGCGGGACAACACTTGGCGCGGTTTCGCCGCGTGCTTCAGCTTCACGTTTTACCGACTCAGGCGGGTACCATGCGGGGTTTTTAATGTTCATGGTGGTCTCGGTCACACCGAGAGGGGTATCAAACCCTTCGCGACCAATGCCAATAGGATAGGTCTCAACACGCGGTGTCTCACCGTTTTTGACATCTGGGTAGTAGTAAAGCCGCAGCTCGGCAATATTTATAACGATCCCAGTACGCTCTACATTCGGCAGAATAAAACGTCCCGGAATAGTCACTTCCGTGCCCACCCCTGGAACCCAGATGCTGACCTCTGGGTTTGCACGGATCATCTCCAAATAGCCAAGGTTGTGACGCTTGGCAATATCTATCAAGGTATCGTCGTAATCCTTCACTGTGAAGGTGTCAGCCTCTCCGATAATATTGCCTTCCTCAGGTAGCGGGTAATGCCCCTTAGGCCATTCCGTCTCCTGGGCAGTGGAAGGTTGTGCCGCCATGGCGACAGGGACCCATGCCAGAGACGAAACCATCACACTCACGATGAAGCCGATCTGCATTGGCCATGGGAGGAGTCTCTTAAGTATTGCTGCGTTCTTTGCCAAGAGCATCGCTAGGTTCCTTTTTCATCTAATGCGTCGTTTTTTGATCGAGATAAGTTTAGTTGTAATCCGAGCAGCGTCAGCAAGGCAGCGAGTATCCAAGCGGGGCCACTACCGGTGCGTGTGAAAGGAGTTAGGCCCTGCATCGGGGTCACCTCGCCAGTTAAACTGGCCGGTTCAAACTGTGGGGCACGGGCTGTGACGTGGCCTTGTGAATCGATGATGGCCGTCACGCCATTACTGGTAGCTCGAAGTAGGTGACGACCATTTTCTAAGGCACGTAGACGCGCCATTTGAAGATGTTGGTGTGGGCCAATGGAACGCCCAAACCACGTATCGTTGGAAACCGTTAATAGCAGCTCGGCATTACGCGCCTGTTGGGCGACATGGTCGGCGAAAATGATCTCGTAACAGATGGCAGTGCCAATGGTAGTGCCAGCCACGTGTAACGGAGCCTGTCCGTCTGACCCTGGGGTCAGGCGGGGTGCTGGCAAGTCGAAAAAAGCAAGGGTGTCAGCGAGGAGGCTTTGGAATGGCAAATACTCGCCAAAGGGTACTAAGTGCGCTTTCTGGTATTCGCCTTGCACATCATTTAGCCCTATGACGCTGTTATAAGAGCGCCCTTCACTGTCGCGTTGCAAAATGCCGGTCAACAAGGAGGTGTTAGGCCCCAGGTCGGACGCTACTTGCTCCAGTATTCGCTGTGCTTCCTGCTCAAGCATGGGAAGGGCTGCCTCGGGCCAAACGATGAGATCGATGTCCCTTGCTTGCTCTTGTGTCATCGTTGTGTAGATATTGACCGCCTCGCGCTGCCCTTGGGCAGTCCACTTAATGCGCTGGTCAAGATTCCCTTGCAGCAATGCCACCCGGATGGGCTTGCCAGCCGGGGTTGTCCATTGGGCGGGCAATAGGAATGGAACGATCCACAAGGCGGCCATTGGGACAAGGAAAACCCAGCGGCGACGCAGAACCTCTACCCCTAACGTACCTGTCAGCGCGGTCATGAGTGACAGCAAGTACACACCACCAACGGGCGCCCATGGGGCTAGTGGAGAATCAATCTGAGAGGTGCCGAGCAATAACCAGGGAAAGCCGGTGAGCAACCAAGTGCGTAGCCATTCGCTCACCACCCACATACCGGCAAAGCTAAGAAAGGCGAACCGTGGCCCCGTGATGCGTCGATAGAGCCCAAAGGGGATTGCAAAGAAGAGCGCCAGGACGCTGACAAAAAGAGTGGTGAGGAACATCGCCACCAAGGCCCCGGTGCCACCGAAGTCGTGAATAGCAACGAAGACCCACGATGTGCCAGAACCGAACAGGCCTACCCCATAGCACCACCCACGCAGGGTGGCCATGGCAGGCGTTAGCGACGCTATCTTCCAATAGACCAGTGCCACGGCCACTGGGCCAAGCCACCATAGGGAAAAGGGGGCGGCACTCAAGGTGGTCAGCACCCCAGCGGCTAGCGCTACAACGCAATCGACTGTTGGTGAGAGTCGCCCAGCCACAAACGTATATTTTTTTTCTTGATCGACTGAGTCCATACCGTTACTCAGAGCGCTTAAAAGCAGGACTTTCACGCCATAACGCCACTGCGAACATCAATACACCGGCAAATAGCGCGATATCGGCCATGTTAAAGGCGGGCCAATGCCATTCGCTCCAGTAAACGTCCAGATAGTCGACGACGTACCCACGCGCTAACCGATCAACGGTATTGCCGAGTGCGCCGCCAAGAATCAGACTGTACGCACAGGCTTCCAAGCGCGGCAGGGGTTTGCATAGCTGCACGAGCAATACGACGACCACCACCAACGCTAAACCAAGAAAGAGGTAGCGCTGCCAACCACCTGCCTCCGCGAGAAAGCTAAAAGCGGCTCCTGTATTACCGGTGTATACCCAGTTAAAAAACGGCGTTAGCGGAATGACTTGGCCAAACGACATCTGGGCATGCACGATTTCTTTGACCAGTTGATCGGCTAGAGCCAACACGCAAGCAAATGTGAACCATGGCCAACGTCGTGAAGGGCTGTCGTGTTGCGCTGTTCTCATGACGTTGTTTTTCCTTGTGACAGGCCTGTCAATGCGGTACTGGGCGAAAAGCGATAACCCAGCAGTCGCATGGCGTTCAACGTCACCAGGACGGTAGCACCGGTATCGGCCATCACCGCAATCCACATACCGGTAATACCCAGCGCTGTGGTGACCAGGAAAATGGCTTTTAAGCCAAGGGCGAGAACAACGTTGGTTTTCACATTGCGTAGCGTGGCACGAGAGAGGTCTATCAGCTCAGCGATGCCGGTAACGCGGTTCTTGAGCAAGGCTGCATCGGCGGTTTCCAACGCCACATCCGTGCCGCCACCCATCGCGATACCCACATCGGCTGCCGCGAGTGCCGGTGCATCGTTGATGCCATCGCCTACTTTACCGATGGGGCCACGACCTGTCGCTTGCCAGTCTCGAACATACGCTGCCTTGTCTTCAGGCATTAGTTCGCCGTACGCTTCAATGCCTAAGCGACCCCCAGTGGCAGCGACGGTGCGGGCATTATCACCGCTGAGCATGACCGCCTGTACGCCTAAACGGGATAGCGCCGCTAGGCCTTCAAGGGCATCTTCGCGTGGCTCATCGCGAACAGCGATCAAGCCCAACAAACGCTCGCCTTCGACGAGGAGAGCGAGGCTCTTACCGGCTTCTTCTAACGCGATAATCCGAGCACTGAGACTTTCCTCCAGGATGACTTTCTCGTGAAGGTGACGAGGCGTCATTAAGCTCAGCTCGCGACCCTCCACCTGGCCTGAGACACCGCGCCCCGCCAGAGCGCGGCTGCCGGTGGCGGTGGGGAGGTTTAGGCCCGATTGTCGGGCATGCTCAACGATAGCCGTGGCGATAGGGTGACTGGAATCTCGCTCTATCGCGGCGGCGAGCCGCAATACGCTGTTATCGTCTTCCTCAGCGATCCAAGACTCCACATCTGTGACTCTTGGAGTACCCGCAGTGAGGGTGCCCGTTTTATCTAATGCCACCAAGCGAAGCTTACCTAACTGTTCAAGAACGGCTCCCCCTTTGATCAATAGGCCGCGCCGAGCGCCCGCCGAGAGGCCTGCGGCGATGGCGGCTGGGGTGGAAATGACTAACGCGCAGGGGCATGCGATTAACAGCAATGCTAACGCACGGTAAATCGACTCCGACCATGCCATGGTCGATACCAGCGGTGGCACTATCGCCATCAGGAGGGCGAGTAAGACGACGGCGGGCATATAGTAATACGCAAAACGATCAATAAAGCGTGCTATCGGTGCCTTGGCGGCCTGTGCTTCTTCAACCAGGCGAATAACGCGTGCGATCGTATTGTCATCAGCGCCTCGTGTTACCTCCACCTCCAGGGCGGCATCAAGATTCACTGTGCCAGCAAAAATGTCATCACCAGGCGCTCGCGAACGGGGTATGGACTCGCCGTTTACCCGGCGAGTCGTCAATGTCGGAGGTGCCCACCAGGATGCGTCCATCGCAGGGAACGCGATCACCGGGCCGCACCAGCACACGCTGGCCGGGTTTAAGTGACTCCGCCGAGACGTCACGCAGATGGCCATTGTCCATCAGCCTCGCCGTTGAGGGTGCTAAATTTGCCAAGGCTGAGATACTGCGGCGCGCCCGTGAAGCAGCTACCCCTTCGAGTAGCTCACCTACGGCGAACAAGAACACGACCATCGCAGCTTCAGCGGCAGCATTGATGGCCAATGCGCCAAGCGCAGCGATGCACATCAGCATCTCGATGGTAAAGGGGTTGCGCATTTTGAGGGCGCCCCAGGCACTCTGCGCAATGGGCATTAAGCCGACCAGCGTGGCCAGAATGAACGGCACATTACCCAGCGCAGGCCATGCTAAACGAAGCGCGAAGGCTACGATCAGCAGATTTCCTGTGATAATGACCAAGCGCCCTTTAGCGGTTTGCCACCAAGGGGATGAAGCACCAGATGCGCGTGTTTGGCCATCAGGGGAAGTCACTTGATAGCCTAGTTCGTTCAGAATGCCCTCAATGGTCTTTCGCGAGGGGGCCCCGTGATCATGGTGATGAATCTTCACCGATCCCGTGACCGAGCTTGCCGTGACTTCCTCAATGCCGTCCAGCCGCTCTAGCGCCGACACGACCTTGCGCTCACAACCGCCGCAGTCCATGCCTTCAACACGCAGCGTCAAAAAGGTAGTCGCTGTCGCCTGCGTTGATGTTTTCATGGTGCCTCTTCTCTCAATGGGCTATGGTTTTGAAGTGTAAACCTTGTAGCAACTATAGCTTCAAGCCCTACGTAAGGAGTTTTACCATGTCGATGATGGGGCAAAGTATCAGCATTGGTGAGTTAGCACGACGAGCCGATTGCACTCCCACATCCTCGACATTGTGATGGCTTGGTCGACGGCCCATCGCATATACCGCTGAAAGGCCTCGACTGTCTCTGGATTGTTGGGGTTCATCACAGACTGGTTAAGCAGCATGTCGCGCTGCTTGGCTTGAAACTCGAAGCTCCCCCTCTGGGTCGACAAAACCACAAGAGGGCTCCCACTGTTCTGGGTCCGTACAATCCAGCTCCTCTTCAGGCGCCTTGGCCATCGGTATCTCGACTGGGGGCTCTTCGGGCTCTTCTTCCTCATCATCATCTAAGTGCCCCCAGAACCAACCGCATTCGCGAGCATTATTGCTATCAAGGCAGGCTTGCCCTCGGTCTCCACCAGGCTGGGCTATAGCGGTCGAACTCAGCGTTAGCAAAAGCGCCAGCATTAGCCGCAGAAATGGCGCCGGCAAAGGGCCAGCGGTAATGTGTTTCATAGCACAAGGCTCCGTATCAATATCGCGGCAATGGCCCAGGCCAACAGCACGGGCCAAAATTCTGAAGTGCCGCCATCCCACAGCTTCAGGGAATGGCGTTTGGCGGGGTGCCACACAGGCACTCCCAAAGGGGTGCCAGCATCTCCAATGACGTGAGAGAGCCCACCAACCGAGAAACCTAAGAGAAGGGCGGCAAGCAATGGCGCATCAGGTAGCCAAACGGCCGATGCCACTGCCAGCCCTAGCCAAGGGAGCAACCAGTGGGTCACAGTCCTATGGGGTATGAGCGTGGCTGGACCAATGCGGATCTCCAGCCAGTCAGGTGCCGTTGATCCAGGCAGCGCCATCGCCGCCACCGCCAGCGCAGACATCCCGCCATAAAAGGGGGTCATAATCGCACCAGCCGATGCGCCAAGCGCCAGGCCGAATAATCGATGAGCGTTCCCGGTCAAGCTGCCTCCAAATACCTGTGTCATGCACGCGAAAAAGCCCCAACTCCACAAAGGGATGGGGCTATGGAACGTTAAGCATGTTGGGATTGCTGTCGCTGGATAATTCGGCGTCGCTGTGCGATCGCTCCCTTGAGCCGAGCTGACAGGTGTGCATCCAGTTGAGCGCTATTGACCCAGCGTTCGGCCGAAACCAATCGCTCAACATCTGAGTTTTCAATCTCCGCTAGAATCGCTTCGCGCGATGCCAAACGGTGACCGTTCGATACCCGCTGCTCTGATGGCTCAGGCTCTCCTCGAGAGAGAAGCACTGAGGATTCCACAGCGGCGTTATAGGCAGCATTTCCATCATCGTCCGGGCCTTGAGCAAGGCCTAGAAGAGCCATCAACCCATAGCGACGTGCATACGTCTGGGCTGACGCCACACCATGGCTATCAAGGGTCTCAACGGGCATCTCACAGTAAGAGCCAATGTACTCCCCAGAAGGACCATGAATGAGCATGGTCTCCATCACCATAGCCCCCACTGTTCCGGGCACAGGTGCCTGAACCAGTGCAATTTCAAACTTATTCAAGACGGCACGAATGCTGCCGATTATAATTGCGAGGCTTGCATAGCGGTTGTCGTACATCGGATTCGTAGAATCCGGTGCGATCAGACCACCAAGCTCAGCCTGCACTGAAGCCAGGGCTTTGCCGATTCTGGCGATCGAGTCACTGCGATTCATAACGTGCTCTCCTCTCATCCCCCAGGTATCGGGGTCTCATGAGGGGTAGGGGCGCTACTGACAGACAAACGGGAGGTGGTATTGAGATTACCGAGAGGAGTGGCAACGCCGCTGAAGTGACACGATCCAGCGGATAAATCAAACAAACGTTTAATTTAAAAGAAAGTAGGGAGAAGTGATGCACCACGCAAGGGAACTAGAATCATTCCCTAGGCCCCATATAACCTTAGTCTCAGAACGAATAACAGATAATAAAAGCAAGGCTTGTTATGGAATGACAGATAGGGCGGTAACTTTGGACCCTGTGCTCAGAGCCTTGAGCACAGAATCACCGCCCGGAGGCATGCTATCCACGCTAAAAAGCGCCAATGCCACAGAAATGCGCTTCAAGCGAGGTAGAGTGAAATGACCTAAGTGATCAGTAGCTGCTTGACCCAAACAGATTCAGCAAATATATAAAAATGCATCCTTCCTCCCGAATCCCATCATGCTGAAAATGAAAAACCCTCCTGACAATGGATGTCAGAAGGGTTTGAAGGGTTAAGCAGCTTTGCTCTTGCGGGGAAATCCCGTGAGCCCACTACTGGTGTACACATCAGCCCAATCAACGCTCACATCAGTTGAGCTGGATGCATCAGGGATCTTTATCGAAGCTCGAATCCCTTTCTCTAAAAGCCGAGCCTGGAGCACTTCCGCTGCGTCCTGACCAGCCTTGCGTCCTTTCCTGTCGGGTAGGTCACGATCAGCCCAAATAACGACTTCCGTGACACCCTCAGGCGGCTCGAACGACCTCATTAGGGAAGCTGACAGTACCGGCCAGACAGGCATTCCCGTAGCAGCCCGAATAGCTAGCGAGGTCTCAATACCCTCAGCCACACCGATAACGCCGGCTGTAGCTGTGCCTAAGCGAATAGCACCACCGTGGACATCACCATCCTTCACCACAGGGAACAGCTTTTTAGCCTTGCTCACAGGCGCCTTCTCTACCACACCATTTTCTGTGCGGTTGAGATACGTCCTATGCATCGTGACAGGCTTTCCAGCCGCATCCCTGACAATGGTTATCAGTGCAGGGTAGTAGCTAACCACTTTGCCTTTCTCGATGTAGGCCATCCTAGGGTGGAGGCGTGCCTCCGTCTCGAGAACGCTAAGCATCGGCTTTACAGGCAACCCGCGGAACTGCAAGTAGCTCGCCAGCATGAAGCGACCTTCGCCTCTTCCCAGGGGTAGAGCTTCTTCCCAGCGCTTGCGCAGCGTTGGCCGGATGTCCTGCTTTTCCTCGACCTGCCGTGGCGGTGGCCGTGATACTGTAGGCGCCAGCGGCTCAACGGATTGTTCACCGAGAGCCCCCATTACCTGCTCCAGTATTTCGGGAAGAGCCCAGCCTTTCAGCTCTTTCAACAGGCTAAAACCATCCCAGTTACCGCAAGTGCAAATGGCCGTACCCCGTTGCTTGAAGCCGCGATCGAGGCGGAAGTCTTCCTTGCCACCATGTATCGGGCAATCGATGTGATGTCCCGGGTGGGCAATTGCATGCTCCAGCTCGGGGCACAGTGCCTGAAAGACCGTATCCCATTGACCTTCCGCGACACGCTTCACATCAGCAATTTCGTACTTGTTGCTATTCCTCATGATCTGCTCCTCTCTCATTTCCGGTCACCCGGATCTCACAATTAGATAGGGCGACCAGTGACGGCTATGAAGAGGTAGGGGAGACACTGCCACCAAATAAAAATGTTCCGCATGCGAAACAATGGCAGTTGGAAGTCCTATACAGAGAAAAGCCCCTCCCGATTAATCGGAGAGGGGCTTGAAGGGTGCCTAGTCGTTCAGTGTGTGGCTAAGCCGCGGAATGCGTCTTGAGCCACTTCTGTTGCCAGGCAGCTTTGTCCTGCTCACTAATACTTTGCAAGCAGTTGCCAATGAGGCGGGCCACAGCACGAAATGCACAATGCACCACTACTTGGCCCAGCAGTAACTCGACCAAGCATGGTCACGCATACCGAGCTATACGGAACTGCTTCATCACTTCGGGGCAGAGGGATTGCGGCGTGTGAGGCTCCCTATGTGATGGTTGCATGAAGAGCAAGGGGTAGAGCCGGATCACCAAGCAAAGCGGATCGACTCAGAGAAAAGACGTATACAAGCGTGTCTCAGTTCTATGCCGTCCGCTTCGCTATCAGACCAAGTGCTGCAAGCCTGTTGGCTGTAATTGGAAACCCGTATAGAGGCGGGCACAACGTCCCACACCTCCGCACGACTTGCACTAAGCGCGGCAGCCGCATTGTTACTCAATACTGACAGAGAGGGACAGCGGCTACCTAACCAGGGCGATGTGGACAGTTACTTGAGTGCGGTGCCCGGACAAGCAGCCTTGGTGACGGGGTTTACCAATTTCTTAAATCGCCAGCATGCCACCACACTGACCCCTAGGGTGGATGAGAAACGGGCAAGAAAACGGCGAAAAGAAAAGTTGGCTCGCACCATGATTCAAATGGCTAAGTGTACTGATCAAGGGGAGGAGTGGAAGGAACGATGGATCGTCACTACCATGGAATACTGTCATGACAAGAAAGTATCTAAAAAAGCACTCCGTCAACAGACCATAGAGCATTCAGGAGACGGGGTTCGGGTTAGCATGGAGGGCGTGAGCTACTGGCTGCCTATTGTATAAGAGTAAAACGTTAGCTCTGCTGTTTGTCGTTAGGTGCGCTATGGGGGCCGCCCCGGCCTTTTGGCCGGAGCGGTTCAGTTAAGGGAATTAAAGCATACCTTTTAGCTCCCCGTAGTCTCCTCCAACACGCAAGACCACGGTCACGTCGTTGTCATTGCGGTTACGGAAGAACCAGCCGTGGTTGCCGGTGAAAGCAGCTTCCAGCTCTCCCTCATCTTCGGGTACGCCACGCCCCTTCTCGTAGCTGATGGAGTTCCCATTGCCATCGCCGTGGGTGTCAAAATTAAGTGGCCCGCCGTCGGACGCCCAAGCGAATGTCGCGACAGCACCTTCTTCCATCGTTAGCTTATACTCGGTACCTTCACCCGGCGTGAGTGTGAAGGTCACCTCATCACCCCATGCCGCAGTTTCTTCAGTTGCCTGGGAAGGTGTCTCCTCAGCGGCAGGAGCGTCAGCAAGCGCTACGTTTGCTTCAGTCTGCACCATCTCTTGGTCTTCTGGTAACGAAGCGGCTACCTGCTCCGTCTCTACGTCTGAAGTTGGCGCAGCAGTAGCGGTTGCAGCCGAAGGTTGGCTATCACTAACGGCCTCTTGAGGTGCAGCGGGTTCAGAAGCCTGTTGGACACTGGCTTGGTCGAGCTCGGCTTCCTCAGCCAACTGGGTCTTGATTTCTCCCATCTCCGTCAGCCCCAACAAGCGCCCAGCGCCGGTCGGGTCAATGGCATACTCAGCAGGTAGCACGACGCTGATCAGCAAAGCGACGGCAATAACGACTGCCATCAACGTAGAGCGAAGTAACTTACCCGTTGACGGCAGTTCGGCACGGGTTGGAAGATCAGTGTTATACATTGGGGACTCCTTCAATTAGGCAATGAAATAGCCGGTCAGTTGATAACCTACCAGCATAAAACCAGCACACATCATGGCGACGTTGGCGGTATAGGCGTGGCGTAAGAAGCCCGTAGTGCGTCGCCAGAAGCCCATCACAATGAGAATGGCGCTCAATGCCAGTAGCTGGCCGATCTCTACGCCTATGTTGAATGCCAGAAGGTTAGGGACGAGACCATCGGGCGAGATATCGTACTCAATGATCTTGCTCGACAGGCCAAAGCCATGAAACAGACCGAACACCAACGTGGCTACCTTGGTGTTGGGCTGAAAGCCGAGCCAGCGCTGATACGCACCGATGTTATCGAGCGCCTTGTAGATAACGGATAGCCCGATGATGGCATCGATCAGATAGCTATTGATGCCGATATTGAAGTAGACCCCGAGAAGCATGGTCGTCGAGTGACCGATGGCAAAGAGGCTGACGTAAATAGCGATATGCTGCATTCGGTAGAGGAAAAAGATGACCCCTAACAAAAACAGGATGTGGTCATACCCCGTTACCATGTGCTTGGCACCGAGATACATAAACGAGATCAGATTAACGCCATAGATCTCTTGGATGTAGCCCTTGTCACCCTCAGCAACCGCGTGAGCAAAGGCCTCGCCACTGGCACCCAGCAGCATGAACAACAGTGTTAGAAAGGCTAAGGCGTGGCGTCGTGCCATCATAGGCAAGCCGAGCGCACCCCTTACTTGGGATGGAAACATGCAACCTCCACGGGTCTGTCATTAGTGTTGGCCATCGGATGGATGGCCCCAGTCATCAAGCGACGACTGGCCGTGGAGGGCGCTCCAAGCGGTAGACACGACGCAGGGGAAAAGCGCGTCGTTCGCCTAGCCGCATGGCATGACGAACGTTTGGTGCGATGGCAATGTTCGCCCCCAAGCGATCCGCTTGTTCGTGGAAGTGACTGCCGCTCTCATGAGAGAGGTGTCGACCGTCATCGTGTTCATGCCCATGGGTATGCCCATGGCCCTTCTGAACACTCTCATGGTGAGATGACTCAACGCCAACCATGCTCATTGCGCCATGCGCACTCGCTTCGCCCACACTGGTAAGCACCAGGCTAGGCAAAAACAGCAGTAGCAGGGTCAGATAGCCAAGACGGTGGCGCAGCCGATTGAGCATTTAGAGCAACCAAGACAAAAATTGACGATAAAAAATGTAGATAACAATTTGCTTACGCTGTAGCTCCGCATAGCACCAATAGATTATCATCCCCTCCAGGGGGATAGGAATAGAATAAGGAAAAGAAAATGACAATACATACACACCAGTCACATCCCGATATCATCAAGCGCTTAAACCGGGCTCGGGGACACCTTTCGAGCGTGACGCAGATGATAGAGGATGGTCGCCACTGTCTAGACATTGCCCAGCAGCTTCATGCGGTTGAGAAAGCTATTCAACAGGCCAAACGTACCTTGGTTTTAGATCATATCGATCACTGCCTAGAAGATGCCTTGGGCTCTCAGGATCAAACGCAGCGGGCGCGGACTGAAGAGTTCAAGGCCATTGCCCGCTACCTGTAAATGCATCTAAGCTCCCCTCACTTGAGGAACGCTCTATGCTCGATGTACTCGCCCATCGCGTCTATCGCCATCTCTTTTTCGCTCAGGTCATTGCACTGATTGGCACCGGTCTGACCACCGTTGCCCTAGCGTTACTGGCTCATGATCTTGCTGGGGGGCAGGCGGGTGTCGTACTAGGCACAGCGCTGGCGATTAAGATGGTCGCCTACGTGGGCATTGCTCCACTGGTGGGTGCTTACGCCTCACGCCTACCTCGACGCACGTTGTTGGTTAGCCTCGACTTGCTGCGAGCAGCCGTGGTTTGCGCACTGCCTTTTGTTACCGAAGTGTGGCAAATCTATGTGCTGATCTTTCTACTCAATGCTTGCTCAGCAGGCTTCACTCCCGTTTTCCAGGCGACAATACCGGACATCCTAGAAGACGAAGAGCAATACACACGAGCATTATCCCTGTCACGCCTTGCCTACGATTTAGAGAATCTTCTTAGCCCGATGGTGGCCGCGGCATTGCTGATGGCGATGAGCTTTGATGTCCTGTTTGTACTCAACGCCCTGGCGTTCGTGATCTCTGCCTCACTGGTTATATCGGTGATGTTACCTGAGCCACAACCACTAGAGGAAATTCCCGGTGTTTGGCGTCGCGTTTCTCACGGCATACGGATTTATCTAAAAACACCTCGCCTTCGCGGTCTGTTGGCGTTGAACTTGGCGGTCTCAGCCGCCGGAGCGATGCAGATCGTCAATACGGTAGTGCTTGTTCGCTCTATGTTGGGGCTTGGCGAGAAAGAAGTAGCTTTGGCCTTTGCGGCCGCAGGTGGGGGCTCCATGCTGGTGGCCGTACTGCTACCTAAGGTACTGGATCGATTGCCTGAACGACCAGTCATGCTGTTGGGTGGCGTTATCATGGCGCTCAGTCTCTACTTGGGCTGGCTAGGCCCATCGTTTGCGGGACTTGTCGGGCTATGGTTGCTACTGGGTGCAGGCGCTTCGATGGTCATGACCCCTACAGGGCGCTTGCTCAAGCGTTCGTGCCAGACGGAGGATCGTCCAGCGCTATTTGCTGCCCAATTCTCGTTGTCACACTGTTGCTGGTTGATCACCTATCCGTTGGCAGGCTGGCTGGGGATAAACCTGGGTCTGACGGGAACGTTCGCTTTGCTCGGGACAGTAGCTTTAACGGCGACAGGGCTTGCGATGCTTACTTGGCCTCGTCGAGACTCAAGAGAGATTGCGCATGAGCACTCGCCTATACGTCATAGCCATCTTCACTATCACGATGAACACCATCAACACGAGCATGAAGGGTGGGAGGGGCCGGAACCTCATAGCCATCCCCACCATCATCCCAGAAATGTGCATCGGCACATATTTGTCATTGATAACCACCATACACGATGGCCTTCGTGACACATTAAGGCTGACAAGTTAATAGATGCCTATTAGGTTAAATCACTACGGGTGATGCCTACTTTACTGAAGGCATTCACCCCAGAAGCTTCGCAGGGAACATTTTCCTTCTTGGGCTTAAGGTGCTTGAACGTATCGGCGATCCCTGGGCAGTGGCCAGCCAATTACTCAGCTATCTTGCTGCTGGTGTGGTGTTACCCCCACGTCACACTGACCACTAGACCGTTGGGCGTGCGATTACTAAGCGTAAGGCGTGCGTTTTGGCGCTGGGCCAACTCCGAGACAATCGATAAACCCAATCCGCTGCCGGTGGTGCCCTGGCCAGAATCGCCTAAAGCGCTCAGTGACGTTATCCAAAAGTGCCTCGGGGAGTCCGGAGGACGAGCAAACGCACATCAGCGACTTACACATTTGGTCGATTGGCCCCAATATCCACGCGGCGATTGTCGCGCTCGTCTCACACAGCCCAGAATCGCCTGATATTTACCTGCAGCGCATTCAAGCTCGATGCCCGTCGTTAGTACACATTACAGTCGAACCCCAGCTGTCTCACTGATCCAAAGAAAACTGACAACGGGATGAGTTAACCCTTTGAGCGATGTGAGCCAAAACCTGAAGGCTCAGATTGAGGAGTAGCCCGTTCGAATTATGGCGTTGCGGCAGGTCTTTTGTCGGGTCGGCGACATCAATGTGATCGGCACCTATCTGAGCAACAATCCGGTCGAGTCGTTGCACGATGGGCTGACCCACCTTCATATTCAAACGTACCGCCGACCGCCGCCACACTGTCGGAGTGGCGCTTTCCAAGCGCCGAATGCTCAGCGGAGACAGTCTTGGCGTCGCGTCTGATAGGCTCCCGGCGGTGTATCCCTATCATAAAAGTCACCTCCTCCGGATCAAGGGCTTGGCGCTGCTTGCGTAGGCGTCTGGCAAGCCGGACAAGGTACTTGTGCTCGGTGTTCATGTTGGCTCCAATCAGGGCAGTTGCGATCTATTTCTGCGTCCATACGATGATCGGGATGCAACAAGCTGCCTTCGACCCGCGCCATATAGTGGATTTCATGACGAGATTTTTCATGTCGCTAACATCACCCGGTTGCGCTCCTGATTTTTGGATACATACAGAGTCGGCGGGTTATACAATTATAGTCTTTCACGATTTAATAGGGTGGTCATTTCAGTCCTCTCACCCCGCCGAATCGGCTGGTGCCAGCAGCACAGGCTGGCCATCTTCCCTCCTGCGCAGTGTGCCCGTCAGCCGGAGATCGTGCCGAGAGGGATAGGCAACCTCATGTACCACTGGCAAATTGATCATGCCGACAGCGCGACGAATGACTTCGGTTTCCACGCTCACGAGTAGGATCGGCGTCTGCCTGCCTGTGTCGGAAAGCGCCGTGTTCGACTTCCAGAGGCGCAGGACCTCGCGACTCTTGCCGTCCTGTGCGGGCCGCACCATGGTCAATACCGAAAACTGGCCATCCTGCAGTCGAGGGATCACCGGCAGCGCCTCGGCTGAGACTGCCGGATCGAGATAGCGTGGCAGGGTCTGCAAGGTGAGGCCATCGGCGCGGACCCAGCCAGCAGTGCTCGCAGCTGCCTCGAAGGCAGTAGAGGTTCCCGTCCATTGCAGCGAGAAGGGTTCTTCCGTTTCACCCACCAAGTCGGTTCTACGCACCGGGAGGGTTTGCCAGTCTGCGGTAAGCCAGGCATCGCGGGAAATGACCTGCACAGGTGTCGGGGGCGGCGTGTACATGGCCACGGCCTGCGGCAGAGCGCGCCATGAGTGCCAGGCTCCAAATCCGAGGAAAACGAATAAGGCCAGCGCGATCGCCATACCTGGCCGGGCCTTGCGTAGGTCTACGCGACGAAAGGCCAGCGCAAAGCATAGCGTAAGCCCGGTTCCCAGCAGCATGCCGCCGACGACATCCGATGGCCAGTGGGCCGAGAGATACAGGCGCGAGGCGGCGATGATGCCCACGACCGCGGCGAAGGCCATGGGCATCACCCTGCGCCAAGGTTGTGGTAAGCCGAACCAAGCAAACCAGGTAAGCAGTCCCATCAGCGTCGCGGCCCCCGTGGCGTGGCCGCTCGGGAAGCCGAAGACCTGGGCGCCCTCGTAAAGTGCCTGCGGACGCGGTATCGCCAGTCCCGCCTTGAGGAGCGTGGCAAGTCCTGAGGCAATGGCGATGCTCAGTACAACCCCTAGGGCGAGGTGCCACTGCCTGCGCAGCAGTAGCCAGCAAGTGACCGCTGCAGACGAAGCGATGATGACATAAGCGTCACCGAAGCCGGTGAGGAAGGCGACGACTTTATCGCCCGGTTCGGTACGCAGGTGGCTAAGGGCTAGGCTAATCGACTGATCGGCGACCGCCAGCCCGCTCCGCTCGGCCACCTCTTGAGCCAGAGTCGCCAAAGCGGCGGCAACAAAGGCTAGCGGGACACCAATCAGGATGAGCGGTTGTAGGTCATGCGAGGGCGCGAGAAGTGACATTGCCAAAGTGCTGACACGACCCTCGCCACTTTTCCGCAATCGCCCGATAAGCCGCAAACGCAGAGCCTCAAGGGCTGGCACGCCCCTGGTCAGCATCAGACGAATCAACAACACAATGGCGAAGCCAGCTCCGAAGATGATGCCGACAAGCACCACCAAACGCATGCTTGCATGCCCTACCAAGCTGAGCCCGAGGCCAGCCACTGCACCGGGGAGGATGTGAGCAGGAGCCCATATGATTGCTGAAGTAATATTTGCCGCCAGAAAGCGAACAGGGGCCATGCCCGACACTCCTGCCATGACGGGTATCACTGCTCGCACGCCCGGCGTAAAACGAGCGATCAGGATACTCTTGCCGCCAGGCGTTGCTGGTATGGATGAGGTTTGGCCGCCCCCTTAGCGGCCATGCCGTAGTAATACCATCGCGCCAATGATGACCGACCCAAAAGGACAGCCCATCTCCTGCGATTGCCCCAAGGGTCGTGGCGATCAGAATTGGCCATAGCGCAAGATGCCCGAGACCAATGGCGGCACCCAAGGCAACTAGCAAGGCGGTTCCGGGAACGAGGGCACCGATAACGATGATCGATTCCGAAGCCGCGAGCATGAAAGCCGCAATGACCGCAACCCACTGGTGTTGTTCGAGATACGTCGTCAGCGATGCCATCATTTCCGTGAGCCACATGTCTTTTCCCTTGTCTTGAAGTGATCGAGTCGGAGCTTACGATGCACAGGCATACACACGCTCCCACCTCACGCTAACCTCAAGCCCACTAGGTTCACGGTTGGTGAGGGTAAGAATGGCTTGTTGGCGCTGGACTAACTCCGAGACAATCGATAAACCCAATCCACTGCCGGTGGTGCCCTGGCCAGACGCGCGCCTAAAGCGCTCAGTGACTTTATCCAAAAGTGCCTCGGGGAGTCCGGGGCCCGTGTCTCTCACCGTGAGCTGAGGCAAGCCCTCCCAAAGCGCTAACTCTACCTCTACCTGACCGCCTTCTGACGTATAGCGCAAGGCGTTATCCAATAAGTTACGAAACAGAATCCCCACCTCGATTTCGTCGGCGCGGACCTCCAGCCGGGTTAAGCCTGTTAGCCTCAAGTGCTGATCTCGCTCTTCAGCGAGTGGCCACAGCTCAGCTACCAGTTCAGCAATAATAGGATAAAGATCGATAGTGGCCGATGAGGTTGTGGCCACTTGATCCAATCGAGCCAAAATAAGCAGTTGTTCTACCACCCGCTGAAGCCGTTCCACACCTATATAAGCCTTTTGTAATGATTGCTCTCCTCCCGCCTGCGCGTTATCTAGGTGAATCCTCAGTGCTGCTAAAGGGGTGCGTAATTCATGGGCCGCATCTGCGGTGAAGCGCCGCTCGCGCTCTAACGTTTCTTTCAGCCGGGCGATAAAATCGTTTAGCGATTGACGTAATCCATTAAGCTCTTGAGGAACAGGATTATCGATTTCACTTAGGTCGCGGGCAGAGCGGCCTTGCACCTGACTAGAAAGCGCTTGGATAGGGACAATCCCCCGCCGGATAATACGGCTCATCAGCCAAAGAAGAAGAGGTAGCAAAAAAAGCATCGGCAATAAATTATTCCAGGTGATGCGCTCGACTACTTCATCATGAAACGAACCTCGCAGCCCCATGCTGATCCAGGTATCGGTGGTAATATCGAACATGCTGAAAACCCGCCAACGATGACCATCGTAGCTTTCCCAGCGAAATCCCTCCTCTAAAGGAGCGGGGAAAGGCCCTGCATCATTCCATTTGCCCCCTAACAACCTGGGTGAGCCATCTGAATTCCAAAAACCCAGCACTAATTTAAGCTCTTCCTCGTGGTAAAGCTTGGGACTTGATTCAGGGCTGTTCACGGGCACTGCGATACCGTCGCGATATAGCTGGGCCGGATATTCTGGAAGGCCCAGGTGCGAAGCCAGGCGAGCATAGTCGTCAATGGTCGCGTTTGGGTCGAGTTGGCCAGCTACAATCCGGCTATGCAGACTGAGCTGTGTATCGAGAATTTCTTCTAGCTCGTGATCGGTAATTAAGTAGGCAGCGGTAAACGCAACGCCCCCGGCGAGAACCAGGGCAATGGCGAGCGTACGGAGTAGATAACGCCGTATGGAGATCATCGCGCTTGGCTATCCAAACGGTAGCCAATCCCGCGCACGTTAATGATCAGATGCTTTTCAAGCTTTTTACGCAGATGATGAATGTGAACCTCCACCGCATTGGACTCGACCTCTTCGCCCCAACCATAAAGCAAATTTTCCAAACGGGGACGAGACAGCACTCTGTCGGGGTGCCTGGCTAGCTCTAACAATAGAGCATACTCCCGGCGGCCCAACTTTACGTCTTTGCCCCGCCAACTCACCGCATGACGCGCCTCATCAATACTCAGCGCTCCCAGTGTCAATATCTGCGAAGCGCGCCCCTCAGCGCGTCGCATGACGACACGCAAACGGGCGAGTAACTCCTGCAAATTAAAAGGCTTGAGCACATAGTCATCCGCCCCCGCATCTAAACCGCCAATACGGTCTTCCATCGCATCTCGGGCCGTCAAAATCAGAATAGGTAGAGTGGATTGCTGACGGAGTAACTGCAGTACCTGCATACCGTCCATATCGGGCAGTCCAAGATCCAAAATAATCACACTGAAGGTCTCGCTGCCGATAGCACTGATTGCCTCGCGCCCAAGCATAAACCAATCGACCGTGTACCCCTCGCGTTCCAGCGCCGTTTTAATGCCATCCCCAAGCAAGGGATCATCTTCTATTAGCAGTGCACGCATGCTGCTCCCCCAATCTACAAACCGCTATCTTCGCCACTAAAACTTAAGCTTTTCTTAAATACGGCAACGTATCCCCCACAAAGCATACGCATCTGAATTCAACCTGTAAGTCAGCCACCCTTTTTTGCAAACCTTTTACGCAGCTTAACTCTTCTTTAAGTTACTTAGGCTCAAGCTGCTTCTTTCGCCATGGGCAAAGCCAAAGCAGCGCCTTCACTGGCGGTCATTTTGAATCTGCCCTGTCGCTACCGCGGGCAGGTCATTTTCTATTAACTGAATAGAGCGCCAGAGTATGCACTTACTAACACTGATTAGAACAAACTATTATTTAAAAATAATGGCCCGTTTTGTAGAAAAAAGAATGAAGCGATTTTTACTCGGAGGTATACGGTATATCGTCAAAGCGCCTGCACCAGAAACCATTAATAACCTTGTGGGCATAGAAAAAATTCTCATTATTCGCCCCAATTTTCGTCTGGGCAACGCGCTAATCAGTACCCCTGTCATCGATGCTTTTCGTGAACGTTTTCCTTCCGCGCGCATAGATTATTTAGCGACGGATAAAACATGGCCACTGTTGCAGCAACGTCCTGTTGATCATTTTCATTTACTGTCGAGAACCGCCATTCTCCGTCCCTGGCAGTGCGTGACGCTATTACGACGCTTACGGGCACAACGCTATGATCTAGCGGTACAAGTGAGCGGAGGTTCAACGAGCGGCTTTATCGTGACCCGGTTAATAGGAGCACGGTACAGCATGGGTTCAGGTAAAGGTCACCAGCGCTGGTACAACATTGAGGCGGAAGGTAAGTCATCACATGCCTATGATGCCATCGTCAATTTGACACGCCCGCTCGGCGTTGCTTGCCATAATCGGCCACTGCTCCAGCTAACGGATCAGGAAGGCTATCAAGCCATGACGAAGATACGACAGCTATTCAGTCTGCATAGCGACCACTCATCAGATACAGACTTTATTGCGATCTTCGTAGGCGGGCATCAAAACAAACGTTGGCCGTTGGCATTTTGGCTAATGCTCATCGATGCCATGGAAGCCTGCAAAATACGTTATGTCGTTTTCCTTGGACCGGAGGAGTTTAGGCTTCTAGCCCCTATTGAGCAGCGCTTGATGTCATCACTGTATGGTAGCTTATGCCCGCCGCTTCCTATTCGTCACTTTGCCGCTGTTCTAGGGCGAGCGCGGTTACTCGTGACACCAGACTCAGGGCCTATGCACTTAGCGGCAGCACTCGATGTCGCCACCATTTCCCTAGTACGCCAGAAAAAATCACTCGCCTTCGTACCACGAGAAGCCTATGACACTATTCTGTGGCGCCCAGAGATCAGCACGGTAATAGACGCTATCAGCGCTAATCTTGACGGACAAAACGCAACCGCTCCCGTTCAACTGGCCTCGGCAACAAACCAACCAACACAGTGGGTTAGAACACCACCCAGCGCTGCCCCTTTGCATTCTAGCTACTGAATTAAAGCGCATAACTGTTCGTTAAGTTTTGCGCTTTACAGTGACCCTACTGTTACGTTATCGAGAGTACTGTCTTGCCTATTTCAACGACGTCAAAACCTAATGGCACGGGTGTCAAACGCATCTTCCGCGCTTCTATTAATGCAGTATCGGGTTTAAAAGCTTGCTGGATAAATGAGTCTGCATTTAGACAAGAGGTGATGCTATGCCTCGTCCTTTACCCTTTTATATTTTTTGTTAATGCCACTTCCGTAGAAAAAGCATTGCTGTTTTCTTCACTCACCCTTGTAGTGATAGTAGAACTCATTAACTCCGCCATCGAATGCACCATTGACCGTATTGGACTAGAACATAACGAACTTAGCGGGCGTGCTAAAGACATGGGGGCTGCCGCCGTCATGATGACCCTTTTTATGATGATGGGTGTGTGGCTATGCGTGCTGCTCTACTAAATGTTCTCAAATCCGTAGCATCCGTATGGCTTTTATTTCTAATCGTCATGTCGGTCTTCAGTATTTTAAACATAGATTTTACGATAACTGACGTTATATATCGCTTTCAAGGTAATGCCTGGACGTGGAAAGATGCCTTGATTACCCAAGATGTTCTTCACACAGGCGGTAAATGGCTAAGCTTAGCGATGGGTTTAGTCACACTCCTCCTTTTGATACTAAGCACCGTTGTAACTCGTTTTAAAGCGTATCGCATGCCGCTTTTATATCTTTTTTCCGCAACGCTTCTTTCTACGCTGCTTGTCGCAACGCTTAAACAACTTGTGAACATGGAATGCCCTTGGGATTTATGCCTGGACGTGGAAAGATGCCTTGATTACCCAAGATGTTCGTCACACTCCTCCTTTTGATACTAAGCACCTATCTTTTTTCCGCAACGCTTCTTTCTACGCTGGCCCGGGGAACGAGACTTTATTGGCTTGCTCAATACACGGCCTTCCTCCATGCCAGCATCCGCCTGCTTTCCCGCCGGGCATGCCAGCGCAGGCTATACGTGGATAGCCCTCTACTTCTTTTTTGCCGCCATACGGCCTCATTGGCGATGGGCAGGGCTTTCTCTGGGTTTAGGGCTTGGCCTTACGTTTGGGATCACTCAACAGTTCCGCGGGGCGCACTTTCTCTCCCACGACCTCTGGACCGTCATGATTTGTTGGACCGTAAGCTTTGTCCTTTCAAGATTCTTATTACACCCCAGCGTTCATTAATCTTTTCATTCAGAGATCTTTTCGATGCGTACTTTGCTATCATTGCCTTCAAATGCTGTTGGCACCGCTTGGCATTATCGCCCCACATTAAGCACGGAGCAGCTTGTCTTATGGGCCGTTGTCATATTCAGTGTTTTTTACAATGTCCCTTTTTGGCAACAAGCCTTTGCTGGCTATGAACCTCTTGCCGTCCAGACGTGGCTAACCTTTGCCACTATGTTTTTGGTGATGACCTGTCTTAACTATTTAGCCTTTATTAGCATTGCTTTTCGAACACTGGTAAAGCCATTATTAACTTTACTTTTTCTGATTGCCGCTTTCGTCAGTTACTTTACTAGCTATTACGGCACCTATTTTGATACTTCAATGTTAGACAACGTGCTTCAAACGGATACTAACGAGGCACAGGAGCTTCTTACACCCGGATTACTGATTCATTTAATGCTCTTTTTCTGTTTGCCAACCATCATGATTTGGCGCGTTAAAATCACACAGTCAACTTGGAAGAAGGCAGTGTTGCGTCGCTTAGCTTATTGCCTTGCCAGCACTGCTATATTGCTGTTAGCAATTTTCTTATCTTACCAAGAAGTGTCGTCACTCATGCGCAACAATAAAGAGCTACGCTACTTGGTGACCCCAGGTAATTATATTGTTTCGATGGCGCAGGCCCTTTCGAGCCAACACGCTTCCGCGAATACGGTGCGTTCCCCGGTGGGTGAGGACGCCAGTATCAGTTCACAAGCGGGTGACAAACCCACACTGCTCGTCATCGTGGTGGGCGAAACGGTACGGGCGGCGAATTGGGGGTTAAATGGTTATGAACGCCAAACCACACCCAAACTTGCCCAGCAGCCTGACGTTATCAATTTTTCAGATGTTTCCTCATGCGGTACAAGCACAGCGGTCTCATTACCCTGCATGTTTTCATTACCAGGGCGTGCCGATTACGCTAAATCGTATGCTCAGCAATATGAATCCTTGCTGGACGTATTAGCCCACGCCGGGTTAGAGGTCACCTGGCTTGATAACCAGTCAGGCTGTAAAGGTGTCTGCGACGGAGTGACGACAAAAGCGCTATCGCCAGAAGAGTATGCCTCTTTGTGTCAAGATGGGCGATGCTTGGATGAAGCACTGGTTCAAGCCTTGACCAAGCAAATTAGCGGTACCTCAGCTGATCAGGTTGTTGTGCTGCATCAGCTAGGCAACCACGGCCCCAGCTATTACCAACGCTACCCTGATGACTACGAACGTTTTGTTCCCGCTTGCACCACCGCTGATTTAGCCAAGTGCTCAAGAGACGACATTACCAACAGCTACGACAATGCCATTCTGTATACCGACACTGTGTTGGATCAGGTGATTGAGATGTTAAAGCGTCAGGATGACTACGCAACTGCGATGATCTATCTCTCTGATCATGGTGAATCACTGGGTGAAAAAGGCCTATATTTGCACGGTATTCCCTATGCCATTGCTCCCGATGAACAGACCCATGTGCCTATGGTTTGGTGGCTTTCCAACTCATTTTCAAAGCAGCGAGGACTCGATACGGAGTGCTTACGCCAAGTCTCTGATCAAGCCGCTTCCCACGATAACTTATTTCACAGCGTGCTGGGGTTGCTTGGCGTAGCAACGGACGTATATCAGCAGGCAGAAGATATTAGCCAAACGTGCCGGAGCCTCGCCAATTAATGAATGCTTAAGTGATCGTTAAGTATTCCATGTCAAGCTGCTCTCCACTCTGCTCAACTATCCTGGTGTATGCACATGGTTTTATCGCATCTATTGGACTCCAACCAAGGTTTTTGGAGACGGCTACTACCCAAAAAAATGGCAACAGCAGGGGGCTTGGTAGACGGTGTCAATACCTCTATACATTCTGCTAAATGGCTTTCCTTTAGAGCCAGTGTTGTTTTAATTACTTTACTATCGACTCTGCTGTGGTTAACGGGAATAGAAAGAATCGAGATCATCATCGCCATATTAAGTGTAACGTCAAGTGGTATGTCACAGTTACTTGGACGTTATTATTCTATCAGT
Organism: Vreelandella sulfidaeris Esulfide1; assembly: GCF_054072535.1. Taxonomy (NCBI): domain Bacteria; kingdom Pseudomonadati; phylum Pseudomonadota; class Gammaproteobacteria; order Oceanospirillales; family Halomonadaceae; genus Vreelandella; species Vreelandella sulfidaeris. The sequence continues at coordinate 163,216 of NZ_JBSVSF010000002.1, forward strand.
GTATTGAAAGTAGTTGAAAATGATTTGATAGATACGCTCGACGCATTAGGAGCTGCAGGAGTTGGAACCTTAATAATTTTATATCTATTGGATTAACACACTTAATGTACGCTATTGAAAAAAAATTCACTTATTAATGCAACTAGGCTAAAAGTAAAGACTGAGGAAACATGGCTAGCCTATGCTAAGTGTCTTATACAAGACGAACTATATTTTTAACGTTTTGACTTGTTTATCTAGCCGGAAATGATAATGTTGGGAGCCTTTTAATACCCGACGAATTTACTTAAGTATAGCAGTAATTTTGGGTGACTTGGTTTAGAGCGTCGGATTTTCAGCTAGAGACACCATGTCATGACATTTGCCACCATATTGATTTTGGCCTTTTCCATGTCGGCAGATGCCTTCGCTGCTTCCATCAGCAAAGGCGCTGAGCTACAAAAACCCTCGTTTCGGCACGCCATCAGCATTGGGCTGATATTTGGTACTATCGAGACCATAACACCCTTGCTGGGCTGGTTGGCCGGGGTAGCATCGCAGCGCTTTGTGCAGGCTTGGGATCACTGGGCTGCGTTCTCAATCTTATTGGTTATTGGTTTACATATGGTGTATTCGGGCCTATGCAAAGAAGACAAAATAGCCCAAGAAAAGCAAACACTGTGGTTATTGATATTAACGGCTATTGCTACGAGTATTGATGCCATGGCCGTTGGTGCAAGCCTTGCCTTTATTGATGCCAATATCATCGCTACCAGCTTAGCTATTGGTTTAGCCACTACTGTCATGGCATCAATTGGCACCTTATTGGGTCACCAATTTGGCAAATACGTTAGCCACTGGTCTGAGCTGATCGGTGGGATCGTTTTAATTGGTATTGGCCTGGGAGTGTTAGCCGAACATACTGCTTTTTTTAATTGATCTTTCCTGATCTGTGTCATCCAGAGACAGTGTTAAAGCAATATGCGTAGCAACCCTCTGGGAAAGAGGACTGTTCACGTAGCATAAACGCAGAATCGAACTACTGATGCTTTTCCTTGCAGGTCACCGGAACCGGAGCTTCGAGCTGAAGTGTAGATCATGCTCTTTCGTCTTTGTGCCCAGGATGCGGTATTACAGTAAGTGAAGGATGTTGTCAGCCAAAATGGTCATACAAACGTTTCTTGTGCCTTTTTGTCATGTCACGACGTCCATTTCGTGTGATGACAAATCGATTACAAAGATGTGTCGATGCCTGCCCCTCGGGTGATGGTGAGGATGGCGATGCGGTTCAGACCCCTCCCAGACCTCATGTTCATGCTGGTGATGGTCGTCATGGTAGTGCAGATGGGAGTGCTCCACAGGAGCATGGTCATGCTAGAGCGCCACCGGAACCCGTGACGGCCAGAGACGGGTCGCGAGCGCCTGTTCGCCCAGGCCCGGAGCGGACATAGACCACGGTGTTAACGATTTGCATGGCCCCGGCGACCGAAACCGCTATGTTCAGGGCAAGCATCCCTCACAGCCGGGGCGTTTTCAAGTAGATTCGCATGCCGTGGGAGACCTTGCGCCAGTCACTTAGCGCTTCGTCATCCGCAGTTTGGGGCGACAGCAGGACCACCGAGACGACCAGGAAGGCCAGACTATTGAGCAGGAACAGCACATCGAAGCTCATCACCATCAGCAGCGCGGCAGACGCGAGGCGTAGGCTTCGACCAGTGACGCGATGCCCACATAGGCCACCATCTTAGCCTGCCCGGCCACCAAGTCATGGGCCAGCAGCGCTAGGGCGACCGTCGTTAAACCGTTGCCGACGAGGGCGGTGACCTGGGCCAGGAACGAGTGACGATAGATACGATGAGCCAGCACCTGGAGCACGGGGCCCTCCTCGATGTGTTGCAGTCGGTTACAGGCGGCATGCTGGGATGAACGATTCACATAACTTTCTTCTGTTGCAAGCAAGCCATACTACCCCCTAGTATCTATACTACCTCCTGTACTGTTTCCTTCTCCACAGAGACGACCACATGCACACGATCAAAGACAAAGCGAAGCTGCTAACTCGTGTTCGACGCATTCAGGGGCAGGCAGCCGCACTGGAAAGGCAACTTGATAAGGAAGGGGATTGCACTGCCGTGCTGCAACAGACTGCCGCGATTCGCGGGGCGGTCAATGGGCTGATGGCAGCCATAATAGAGGGACACCTAACTGATCACATCGTCAGGGAGCCCGAATTGGAGCAGCGGCAACAAGATTTGGACGCGGTGCTACAGGTCATCAAGTCCTACCTCAAGTAGGAGAGAAAGAAGCCTGGCACACAGAATATTCAATATGGATGAGAGCAATGATCAAGGCCGCCACCCGCTCGAAGAAAAGGATCAAAGGCCCTGGCGCGGTACGACCATCACCTACGCCTGGGGTGATTTCTACCATGAAGCGATTACAGTTATGCGCTCCGGCTTCCTTGCTGTGTTTCAGCACTGAGGAACTGGCCTTGCTTCTTGTTGGTACGAGTACTGAGTAGAGAAAGTCCCTGATGACAACAGAACTAATCTCGAACGCTAAACAATGGGCTCGCACGATCAAACGGGATGTACACGCCGTCTGGCTTGCCGCTCGCGATCCACGTACCCCATGGTTTGCAGAGGTGTTGGCAATGATTGTCGCAGCCTATGCCGTCTCACCTATCGACTTGATCCCCGACTTCATCCCCGTACTCGGCTACGTGGACGACATCATCATTGTCCCACTCGGGATATTGTTGGTGGTGAAGCTTACACCACCAGAGGTCATGAACGAGCACCGAGCAACCGCTGACGCAGCCTCTGAACGCCCGGTAAGCCGCATAGCTGCTGGCGTGTTTATCGCTATCTGGTTCTTCTTCGCCACCTTCTTGGCAAGAATGCTCCTATGAATATATCCAATACGTAATGTGGCAGGTACAACCTGCCTTATATTAGCGCGGAAAAAACCTGTCGACCCAATGGCCTGATAGAGGGTAGGGGTGGCTCGCGGGAAGTCTCGTGGGCTAATAACGAAGGAGACATAAATGTCAGACCACGATCATAGCCATAGTGGCGGCAAGACCTTGTTGTTCGCACTGGTCTTCACTACAGGTTTTGCAGCTGTCGAAGTGTTCGGTGGCCTGATAGCTGATTCGCTTGCCCTGTTGTCGGACGCAGGCCACATGCTAACCGATTCATTGTCGCTAGGGATTGGTGCCTTCGCTGCTTGGCTGGCCAAGAAGCCAGCATCGCGTCAGCACTCCTTTGGACTCAAGCGTGCTGAAATCCTCGGCGCTCTGTTTAACGTGCTGTTTATGTTCGGGGTGATCGTATTCATCGCTTACGAGGCGATCCGCCGCATGGCAGATACACCCGCCGTTGCCGGAGGCATGGTTTTGGCGATAGGCGGGCTCGGTTTGCTGGTGAATATCGTAGTGGCTTGGGTGCTGATGCGTGGAGAGCAAACTATAAACGTCCGCGGAGCGCTTCTGCACGTAATGGGAGACTTATTGGGCTCGGTAGCTGCGCTGGTTGCTGGGGCGGTCATTTATCTGGACGGGCCGCCCATTGCGGATCCGATCCTGTCTCTTTTCGTCAGCCTATTGATACTGGTGTCCGCCATTCGGCTACTGCGTGAGGTGACGCATGTCTTGATGGAAGGCGTGCCAAAAGGAATTGATGCGCATGAAGTCGGCTGCGCTCTAGTCCGGGTCGACGGTGTCTGCGCTATCCATGACATGCATATTTGGAGCCTGTCATCAAACAGCCAGGCTCTAGTGGCACATATCGATGTGGAAGCGATGGAGCGATGGGAAGAGATACTGCCGCAGCTGCAAACGATATTGCGGGAGCGCTTCGATATTGCGCACAGCACCCTACAACCCGAAGATGCCGCTATCCGCCATGTTTGTGATGCCGATCCTTATTGTGGGGCTGGTAAGGTGAATTAGGAGACAACCGGCAGAAGGTCCCGCCGAGGCTGCACGTAGCAGCATCAATAACTATAGCGCCACTTGATACCCATTATCTCTATCTGGGAATGTACGCCCCCCTTGGGGAGTCCTGCTCCTGAGCCGCTCAGGAGCGTCCGTATCAACACTTTTGGCAACGCCAAGTGCTTTCCAACGTGCGGCTTGCATTGTTTCAGAGAAACGGTCACAAGGGCGCGCTCTATATAAACTCAACATAGAGATTGTCGCAGCAATTATTGTTTAGTCGCAGCAATTGTTGAAAATGACACCAGCGCCTTGCTAATGACGTTGTTGGGCAGGGGGGGATATTGCACAGTCAGCCCCTAGAAACAGCCCTGCCTGGCGGCTGAGGCTGAGGGGGAACGTTGCACAGCAGCAATTAAAGATGTGAGAAATGCTTTGTTCAGCGTGAAGAGAAAGACCCCTCAAAAGAGAGGGGTCTAGGAAAAGCTCATCAGAACATTTCGAGCTTTGGAATGTTATCAGCGGCGGTATCGATCCCTTCAAGAAGCTCGATGCCGCGAGCCAGTGCATTCTGAGCCAGCTCAAAAGCACTAGCGTTAAGACGGGCATTATTATCGTCCCTATTGACCTCAACCCCACTTCTTGCGAATTCAACATCGCTCAAAAGCACGGGTTGGCTACCTATCTTTACTTCGACCTTGGCGGACAGCATACCGAAGAACCACTTATGCTCAGCAAAAGCTTCCTTATCGGAATCTGAGTACCTATCGAAGAAGTCCGGGGTCACCACTGGATCATTGTCGAGCATCAGTGTGACGGTTAAGTGGCCATTCGTACCTGTAACGGTGTCACCACAGATTGCAAAGCCGTCAAATTTATTAAGTTCCATGATCGTTCCTCTCTCTCATTCCTGCTGAATTGCAGGTCTCAAGAAGAGATAGGGACTCCACTGACACAACTGGTGAGGCTCTGTGCAGCGCAATGAAAAAGGCCCCTCGATCTTGAGGGGCCTTCAGGATGAAATAAAATCTCGTTAAGCCTCAATGAAACTACAGGTTCTCTCGAAACCCTAAGGCTTTAAGTTTCTTAATAAACTTTTCTGGAGTTATCTCTTTGCCATCCAGTTCAGCCAGTAAATTCAGCACATCTTGCATAGAGTACAGGGCTTTCCAATCATCCTGATAAACATGCAATAAAGGGGAGTGATTACCCCACTGAATGCAGAACTCCCCGGCTGTCCCACCATCGATATGGTACAACCCGATATAAATCTGCTCAGTGGCCCCTGCTGGGAGGCTCATCCCATCCATACTGCTGTTGAGCATGTAACCCTTGAAGCAGCCCTCGAACTCTTTCATACGGTCTCCTTAGTCATTCCTGCCCGTTGCAGGACTCATCATTGGTAGGGCGCAGAGTGACCCTTGGAGGCCTTGAGTGCTAGATGGCCGCAACCAGTCGATAGGCTACAGTATAAAACATGGACGTTTCACGCAGCCGCCCGGTCGAGCATTGACCGAACGTGCGGATTCGCATCCCTACCATCACCTTCGACTCCCTGGGCAGGTCGATTGAGTGAGGCGCCAGCCCATAGAGCCACAGCAGCAGACCGGCTCACCCCGGCAGTGCAGTGAATGACCAGCTTCACCGGCCTGCGATCGCTGGACCACTGGCGAATCCACCCAGAAATTCTCTGTGCATCCTCGAGCGTCATGGGTTCTTCGCAGCCGAAGCCTTCACCGGGAACGACATCATCAAACTGCATTAAGAGAACATCATCCCCCCCCTTTGCCAAGCGAGTTGAACGCTCGTCAAGCCCTCGAATGGACAGGACTACAGTATCGGCGCTTGCTTGCCGGCGCTCGATGTCACGTCGACTTGTATATTCGATGCTAGTGATCATTGGTTATCTCATTCCGGTTGGTTAGGGCATGGAGGGCTTGCTCGCGAACTCGTCCTGCGAGGTGAATCCTCATCGCATACTCGACGGCCGCGGAGCGAGATCGCTTTCGTGAAGCCAGGCGATTGATGTGCTGCTGGGTATCGATCACCAGGGCTTGTGCGGCAGCGACATATCGCAACAGGGTTTCGCGTTGGGGGTACTTAGGATGGGAGCAATCCCATGACAGGCGAATACAAGCCTCGCCAATGACGGACGACCGAGAAAAAGGATTATCCAGATAGTGTGTCACCAGCGTCTCGCCGGCCTGATCCACCTGCTCAACACGTTGCTGCATGCGATCCCCCCTATTGTCCCCAGGCTCATGAATGGCTGGTTATAGGGAGTTAGGGATGGCAATGACACAGAATGAGAAAGCCCCAACTAGCGAACTAGAAGGGGCTTGAAGGTAAAAACCTTGAATCTGATCAGCTGAAAGCTGCAGATTTGCTGTGCAAGACAGCTTTACCTGGAGCGAAATGCCACAGGGATTCCTCAAGGAGGTTATTATCAGGACTGCTGACGTAAGCGCCCTTGCGTGATAGCCGAAAAGCCCGCGGGCCTTGTCGAAACAACCTGACAATCAACCTTAGAGGTCATCGTGATTAGCAATTTCCGTTTCCCATACCGTTCAATGAACGGCCTCGCCAATAAGATAGGGACATGGGTGACATCTGGGAAGTTAATATCGGAAAAAATAATCCCCAACCGACAATCTCGCTCAGTTGAGGGAAGGCTGGATAGGCAGGATTTGGCGGCCATGATCTTATTTCGAGCTGCCGTTAGTAGAATCAATTTCACAGGCGGTGAGCGCCCGAAGGTATCGCTTCAATGTCTCGCGATCGGTAATCGCAGTGCCCACCATGGCGCGGCCCCAGCGGCGCCCGCCTGAGTAAAATGTCTATTTCAGCACTTCTCCTTTATCTATCTTGTCTAGGCAGCATTACTGATAAGCTAGGTAGCTTGGGGGTTGGTTGAAATCGATTGTGACATCCCTGTCCGGTAGCTCCTCGCACTGACCGACAAGCTGGCGACCGCTTTCTCCCGGTAAGTCGATGCGAACGTCAATGTGTCCTATCTGTCTTCTGCATCGCATCTGCTCTCGAACGACCGAGAAGGGGGCCACCCATTGGCCATGAGGGTTTCGTCGAAGTTTCATCCAATAATATTCGATAGGCTTCATCCTGACGCCTTTCGGTACTGAGTTAACCCCGAAGCACAATAATCTATTCAATAGAAAATTCACGTTGTCGAGACGACGACGATTCAGCCCGTTGTTGATGATCCCTTCCCCGATGAGTTGTGATAACGCGATTAAGGCTCTAAGCGTAGCTTCATCTAGCGGTGGAAGAGGCATACCGTCTCTACCATAGCCCGATAAGGTGAGGGGGGTTTCCACAAACTGAGCTTGTCGATGAATCAGGCTATGGCGATACTCTATTGTAGACACGTAACAAGTCAGCATTCCTTCCCAGGTGCAGGTTTCCTCGGTTAGGATCACGCCATTCAGCGTACCGCTCATTGCGAGACGAGCCTTTTCCTTAATTGGCCAGAGCTTAGCTTCCCGCTGAGGTTTTATACCTTGTTCCGCCAGCGCAAGCTCGATCGTAAGATCAAGCACCTTCCAGGCTGCTCCAAACGCCAATGGCAAGAAAGCTGCACGTAGGCTGTCCTCTCGATTGGCTTGAATGTGGCTCGCCCCGTTCTGTATAACGTTTTTTCCTCCATCAATTAGGGGACGTATATCGATGTAGCTTCCAGATGTCTGGGCTGTCAGAGGTAAATACCGGTCAAGAGCAAAACGTTCAAAGGCAGTCTCTGCCTCGTACTCATTAATGTTAGTGATCATTGGTAGGGCCTATTACAAGCTACTGTTTAAACTTAAATCAGCTGGATGTGGCACCTAACTCACTTAGATTGGCAACAGTTTGGCGATTCAGACAGTCAGTCTTGCCCAGCTACCCTCCATTTCAACAGGGACTTCGATCCAAGTGAGGCGCAAACGACCGGCTACTTTCGCCAAGGCCTCGTATTCTGCAACTCCCAGGCAGCGTAACATCGTACCTTTCCCTGGATAATAAGGTGTTTCAGGATACTCTCTGAAAATTAGCTTCGGGTTGTATTCAGTTCCAGTACGGTCGTGTTTCCCACTGAAAGGGAATCCCTATTGACTGAGGTGTGATGCCGGCTTTTGAGAGCGTCGCAACTGGCAATGTTCTCATAACTGTCTTGAAGCGATCCTGCCAAGTTGTTGATGGATCGATCGCTTTCAAAAGTGCTTGGAGCGCGACGGTCCGGGAAAAGAAAAATCCTTGATCAGGGTTGCCTGGAAACTCGGAGTGGATAGCATTCGCGCTTTGAGGGCTGTCAGCGCCGACATTATTATTCCAGACCCTGCTATGGTGGGCACAATTATTACGCAGCATGGTTGTGCTTTTGAGCCACGACACAATGACCTTTTCATCGTAGCCAAACTGTGTAGCCACTCGCCTCCGATGTTCGCGATCAAGACTGGCAAGCAACCGCGACATTTGGCCAATGCTTAACTCCTCCAAGATTGTCCAGATCGGCGGATAAGGCGGCGTATGGTAAGTGTGGTAATAGTGCTTAATGGGGTTGGTAAGTCTCAATCCAAGACGTTCTTCATGAAATTGCGGTGCGCTTCCATGTCCTTGAAATGTTTGGTTTTGAGATAGAAGTGGGGGCCGCAGTCTTTGTCATTGGCCATAGCGTTAACTATGGCGGATCTGAACGCGACTTCTACTTGTTCAATAGCGTCAAGGAGCACTAGCCGAAGACTACGATCGAACTCGTAAAGCGCAAGAATATCGTCAAACCTTACACCCGGATAAAAACGTTTTTGATCATCCTGCAGCGGCCGCGTATAAATGAGCAGCTGGTAATACCCGACAAACTGAAGGACATTAAGTGCTTGTGATTGCTGACCTTTGGTGATGAGGCCCTTGGCGCGAAGATGACGAAGGTGGGCGTAAGAGGATTTTGCGGGTTTTGTGAAGTTTAGTTGTGGTTGCAGTTGTGGCCCCATACATTCTTTTACCACTAAAAAAACTAACCCCCTGGTGCGCAGTCAGGACGAATCCTGTGAGGCGTGGGGGTTATTCTTATCTTAAATAGTAGGCTTCTACTGTTCTCGTGTCAATCTAGACTGTTTCCTATCTTGAATGGGTACCCGTCCCAGGGGGAACCTTGGCTGATACAAGTCCACTTGCAGTAGTAGACTTCTACTGTGCCCATGCCAATCTAAGCTGTTTCTTATCCGTAATGGGTGCTCGGCCCAGGATGAACCTTGGCCAGGACTAGCCTACTTGCAGTTGTACGTTTTGTCTGAGGAGTAAAAGGCAGCTATAGGGGGAATGTTGCACCGGAATCCAACGTATAGCCTGTATAAAATTCATCGAATTTCACATGTTTGGTTGGAAGTACTTTACCTATACACCAAGATGAATATAGAAAAGCGACTGGACATTATCTTAGTAAACTTTATAAGCATCCACAGGGGGAAGCATGATTCTCGACGCTATCGATGGCTGGGACGATTACCCACGACGCATTTTTGACCGTGAAGCAACTATACGAGGTATTGCCGAATGGATTGATGCCGAAAGCAGTGTCATGCCTTACGCGGTCTTGCATTGTGATGGCGTTAGTTTTCGCGTGGCTGTGCGCGATTATGAAGAGCAAGATTTAATCTTGGCGGCCGATGAGTACGGGCATCGTTCAGCAGCAGGGGCTTTGGGCGCTTTCGGCGAGCTGATTGACACGGCAAAACGTCGAATGGAAGGAAAAGAGTCCTGGCCAGAAGGCCCGGCGCTAGATGAAATTAGGCTCTACCAGAAAGAGCGTGAAGTCGAAAAGCTCAACACTATGGTAATCCCCCCATTTTCAGAGGGTTTCAAAAGTAGAGTTCAGACCACAGCGGCCAGTTTCTGTTGAGGGGTGATCCCTCCAAGCCCCATATTAGGGCGCTCGTGATTGTAGTGCCAGAGCCAACGAGTGGCGTAATCCTGAACCTCTTCGGTACTTTCAAACAGGTATTGGGCTAACCAGTCATAGCGCACCGTTCGATTGTAGCGTTCTATATAAGCATTCTGCTGGGGTTTTCCTGGCTGGATAAACATCAGCTGAATACCTTGACCTTCCGCCCATGCCGATAACTTACCACTGATATATTCTGGCCCGTTGTCACAACGAATAGAGTGCGGCTTACCACGCCATTCAATGATCTGGTCTAGCGCCCGGATAACTCGTTCAGTAGGCAACGAGATGTCTACTTCGATACCAAGACCTTCTCGGTTAAAGTCGTCGATCACATTCAGTAGACGGTAGCGACGACCGTCGCTCAGTTGGTCATGCATAAAATCCATAGACCAGCTGTCATTAATCGTTTCAGGCACCGCTAAAGGTTCAGGCTTCTCGCGGATTAACCGTTTCTTCGGTTTGATCCGAAGATTCAGCTCCAACTCTCGGTAAATCCGGTAGACCCGCTTATGGTTCCAACGAAAGCCTTTCACATTACGTAGGTGCAGGAAGCACAAGCCAAAGCCCCAGTTTCTCTGGTTATGCGTCAGCGTGATCAACCAGTCGGCGATTTGATCGTTCTCGCCGCGGAGCTTCGCTTGGTATCGATAGCAATTTTCACTGATGCTAAACATCCAGCAGGCTAGGCGGATGCTGACGTGCTTTTCCATGACGGCTTTCTGCGCCATCTCACGGCGACGAGACGGCTTCACCACTTTTTTTCGATGGCTTCCTTGAGGATATCCGCTTTCAATCGTTCCTCGGCATACATCTTCTTGAGCCGTCGGTTTTCATCCTCTAGCTCTTTTAGCCGTGCCATCATGGACGCATCCATACCACCGAATTTAGCTCGCCACTTATAGAAGGTCGCGCTGCTCATACCGTGCTCACGACATAGCTCCGGAACCGGGGCACCGCCTTCGGCTTGCTTGAGGATTGACAGTATTTGGCTGTCAGAAAAACGTGATTTTTTCATGCAGAATCTCCCTGCGTTTAGCTTACGGAAAATTCTACTTTTGAGCACCCTGGTTTTTCGGGGGGATTACCCTATGGCCACGTTATTTATCCAGCGCGAACCCCATATCGTCAATGAAATAGAATACGGCGCTCAGCCGGGCCAACTCGATCTGGACGCTGCATCGCTGCCAGAATGCTTGTGGGATGAATTTGAAGCAGAAGGAGAGGCGTTTAAGCTCGTCTTAGAGGAAGAAATTTACCACCGCGTGAATAAGAAGTAACACGCTGCGAAGAATTGCCAGCCGGGTTTCTCTACATCCAGATGGCATGACACAACATCAAACACCAAAAGTCCGGCCCTATACGACGTTTTTTTAACCTGTTAAAAGAATATAGATAACACCTATGTCGACGGGTGTCGAAATGCAGGCCTAGTGGTTTAATAGGAGTAGGGCTTTTAGCGAAGCTGCTGGTTAATTCTAGTCAGACAAAAAACCGATGAGGTAGCACCGTGATTGAGTGCGAAGGCATGAAGGATGATGAGACGCCATGCGCGCGAGAAGCAGTTCACAATATACCAGCTGTGGTGTTCGGCCAGGAACGCCAATTATTGCTTTGTAATGACTGCGTGCCAAAATATGTAGAGGAAGAAGACGACCTCTAATTAGGTGCTATTACCTGCTACGTTCGCATGAATGGGTAAGCAGATTTTTCATAATGGCCAATATTTAAACCTTGATACCCGGCAATAAGCCGGGTTTTTGCGTCTCAATTAGCGAGGCTAATTGGATACAAAAAACCCAACGTCGCGGTACGTTGGGTTTTTCCGAATTAATATCTTACTAATTCAAACAGCTGCAAATCTTTCAATATGGTTCTGTTCTTTATGCTCGGCGTGCCATAGCTCATAGTTTGCCTGCATCGTTAGCCAGTGCTTGGCATTGCCAATTCCGCCATGCTCTAACTTAACGGCCAAATCGGGGGAAATAGCGGCATGCTCATGTAATACGCGTGAAACTGCTGCACGAGACATGCCTAACTTTTTGGAAAATTCAGTGACGTTCAGCCCCAGCGCTGGCACGATCCGACGGCGCAATAAGCTACCTGGGTGCGGCGGGTTCATCATGGTCATGTTTCAGTTCTCTCTCTCTACACAAATTGTGTATCGCATATTTGAGGTGTTGCATTCATGGCTACGTCTGCGAGGCCATCTTTCTCGGTGGCCCTTGATAACCGTACCGAGCCGGTTATCAAGGAACGCCGGGGTTAGTGGTAGTCTAAATAGTCAACAAGGTGTACATCTTCCCCATCAAACGTAAATATCACTACCCAATTACCGTTTACATGCACCGAAAAAAAGCCTTTTCTATCACCCTTCAAACTATGAAAATCAAATCCTGGCAAATTCATATCGTTTGGCTTAGTGGCTGCGTCCAGTGCAGCAAGTATGTCTCTTAAATCGTCTACATGGTTTGGTTGTACTCCTTGGGATTCTCCCTTCTCATAAAGACGTTTAAGCCCTTTGTGTTTGATCTTCTTTATCATCGCATTGCTTTGCTCCCTTGTTGTGAAACGCCCTCGAAGTGTAGCGCGTAACGCTACACGCGTCAATGACAGCTGAGGTAGAAACTGCTTAAAGGTGGCATGGCTGACAGTACAGGAGCAGTTGTTCCGCCAACTAGATTGGCCCCGATTGAGGTGAAAAAACGGGTGTGCTCATTAACGTGCTTCTCTCTCATTCCTGCAGTAGAACAGGTTTTAAGAGGGGGGGTGCTGTAAAGGGTCGACCTCTAGGCGATCTCCAGCGGCTATACCATGCTCATTGAAGTAGCCAGCGTTTACCTCCAGGGCCATCCAGAAGCGCGTGCCAGCTGGATAACGCGGACAGGCTTCTTTTTCTCTCGTGCAGGGGGCCATGCTGGTGATCGACTGGATCTCTCCGTCATGGTCGAGGAAGGCAATATCAAGCGGTATACGAGTTTGGTACATCCAGAAAGCATGATCGGTTGTCTGCTCCTCATCATAGACGAAGAGCATGCCAGCATCGGGAGCCATTGAGTCACGCTCCATTAGGCCATTGCGACGCTGGCGCGAGGTAGATGCCACCTCAAGCATGAGCGAATATCGGCCTTCCTTAGCGTGCAAAACACCAGAGGAAAATGCAGTGGCCTGTCGAAGAATCATCCCCGTGATTAGAGCAGTGCCAATCAAGAAAAGCGCCAAAATGCGGATACTTTTTCGGGTCGTGGGCCGATCGAATCCCACAAGCCTTTGTTGACGCTGAAACATTATCACCTGGGCTCCAGAATAAAATCAGAATGTCACTCCAAGATAGAGCCGAGGGTGACCGTAACGGTTAGGGTTTGGGGGAACATATTATGCTGGCGACCACATTACTGGTCCGCTGGCTGCGCCATGCTCACTGGGCCAGCCCAGCAGCCGTGCAGCACGCTATTGAATTTTCACACTTAGCAGCCCGGGTAACGCTCCCAGCAGCTAGCGCCAGCGAACTCGGCATCATCCAATGGCACCGATGGCCGCTTTGCTTAGGGGACGATATTGCCTACTGGCGACCAGGGCGAACGGGGCTGCAATGTCAGCGCTTGCCTTATCCAGCGGCCGCTGGACTCACATCGACCACCTACGATGACAACTTCAGCTGCTCGATCAGAGACATCATCTCCCTGGCGTCTGGGAAAGGCGATCTCGTCGGCTACGCCACTCTCGACGCCTATGCTATCGGCGAATGTCGCGAATTGGTTCACAACAACCGTGCCAGCATCGAACCTTTGCCCAACTGGCATGAACTCCGCTTCCATGGCGGTTCTGGCGCTGAAGAGTCAGTAGAAGGTTTCAGTTGGCGGCCCTGGGGATACCATCTAAACAACCAGGGTGGCGCCCATCACTTCGCTACAGCTTGTCTGATTGCTGGCTTCCTCGATCCTGAGCTGCGCATAAAAGCTCCCTTGACCAGGCATGAACTGAACACCGAGGTCGCCCAAGTTATTCTCAGCGCCTTCGACATCTGGTAATCCCCCCATTTTCAGAGGGTTTCAAAAGTAGAGTTCAGACCACAGCGGCCAGTTTCTGTTGAGGGGTGATCCCTCCAAGCCCCATATTAGGGCGCTCGTGATTGTAGTGCCAGAGCCAACGAGTGGCGTAATCCTGAACCTCTTCGGTACTTTCAAACAGGTATTGGGCTAACCAGTCATAGCGCACCGTTCGATTGTAGCGTTCTATATAAGCATTCTGCTGGGGTTTTCCTGGCTGGATAAACATCAGCTGAATACCTTGACCTTCCGCCCATGCCGATAACTTACCACTGATATATTCTGGCCCGTTGTCACAACGAATAGAGTGCGGCTTACCACGCCATTCAATGATCTGGTCTAGCGCCCGGATAACTCGTTCAGTAGGCAACGAGATGTCTACTTCGATACCAAGACCTTCTCGGTTAAAGTCGTCGATCACATTCAGTAGACGGTAGCGACGACCGTCGCTCAGTTGGTCATGCATAAAATCCATAGACCAGCTGTCATTAATCGTTTCAGGCACCGCTAAAGGTTCAGGCTTCTCGCGGATTAACCGTTTCTTCGGTTTGATCCGAAGATTCAGCTCCAACTCTCGGTAAATCCGGTAGACCCGCTTATGGTTCCAACGAAAGCCTTTCACATTACGTAGGTGCAGGAAGCACAAGCCAAAGCCCCAGTTTCTCTGGTTATGCGTCAGCGTGATCAACCAGTCGGCGATTTGATCGTTCTCGCCGCGGAGCTTCGCTTGGTATCGATAGCAATTTTCACTGATGCTAAACATCCAGCAGGCTAGGCGGATGCTGACGTGCTTTTCCATGACGGCTTTCTGCGCCATCTCACGGCGACGAGACGGCTTCACCACTTTTTTTCGATGGCTTCCTTGAGGATATCCGCTTTCAATCGTTCCTCGGCATACATCTTCTTGAGCCGTCGGTTTTCATCCTCTAGCTCTTTTAGCCGTGCCATCATGGACGCATCCATACCACCGAATTTAGCTCGCCACTTATAGAAGGTCGCGCTGCTCATACCGTGCTCACGACATAGCTCCGGAACCGGGGCACCGCCTTCGGCTTGCTTGAGGATTGACAGTATTTGGCTGTCAGAAAAACGTGATTTTTTCATGCAGAATCTCCCTGCGTTTAGCTTACGGAAAATTCTACTTTTGAGCACCCTGGTTTTTCGGGGGGATTACCATCTTTTGCGAGCCAGAGCACCACACAATGAACGAAGCGTTTATGAAGCGGATGGAGGCTGCGCAGATCCCATTCGCCATCTGTTCAGCACCCCCGCCGCGGCAGGATGGCCATCACCTTTTACTGTTGTCCTGTGAGAACAGCAAAGCCATGGGCGTAGCCGATATATTCCGAGCTTACGGCTGGCTCGATTTCTGCGACCTCTTACGCAAGCAGGCGAAACAACAATAGAAAAAAACTGGGCACATCCATTGGACAGGGCTGACATCAGCTGGTGTTATTGCGGCAGCGCGTAGAACCACCAGGCTGTTAGCGGGCTTTGAAAGTACAGTGATTAGCAACGCATATAAGGAGAATGAACTTGGCAAAGATTAAACACGACGCAGAGGCGTTTCACGCCGAGATAGCTATGCGCGTTTACGATGAATCTGTGACCGACGCTATTGACGTTATCACTCGTGATGGTGAGCCAGAAACCCTGCTGGCAGTGGTGCGAAGCCTTGTTGATTTTAACGTGTATTACAGCAATCAGAAAAACTATAAGACGTACCAACACGCCTATGCTGCTATCGGTGCTGCAATTGATAAGGCGAACCCAGAGCATCAGCCACTAAACAAACACTGGAATAAATGAATCTTAATAGGGAAATAATATTTATCACTTTGCCTAGGTATAGAAAAGCCCCTGCCAGCCAGTGGAAGGGGCTTAGAATAGATCCTCTTCGTCACACTTCAGTGCTACCGAAAGTGGATGCTACCAACGTTGTGATGATCGCATTAGCTCTTTCTACGCTAGTGATGGAAGAGCTCAATCAACAACACACGACGAATATTAAGGGTTTGACGGTAGCCAAGCCGTTGTTCTCCAAAGGGCTGAAAAAACGCTCTGCCTTGTCTTTATCGACATTCACGACGAATGAAGTGTCAGTTCTTCATAAACACTGTTGATATTGTCGTCTTCTTTATTACTCGGTTCCGGCTTCGGATACAGAGGTTCGATAAGCCCGTTGGATAATGCTAGTAAATCGCCAAGCTGTTCGTAATCGAAGCTAACGCCATCTGCATTGCGTTGCTCAAGGCGTGAAATGGCATCTGATATAGCGGTCATGGTGTGATCCTCCACCCCTAAAGGAGGTAATGCCTGTATCAGCGGCTGTCCGTTGTCCCAACCGATTTTAATAGGTTGGTTGATGATATTGACCTGGGTGCCCGCCGGTATGCGGTCAAAAATTGATTCAATATCGGCAGGCAACATGCGTATACAGCCACGGCTTGCACGCATGCCAATGCCATCGGGCTGGTTGGTACCGTGAATCAAATAGCCATCGAAGCCTAAGATAATGGCGTGGTCTCCCAGCGGATTATCGGGGCCGGGCGGGACAACACTTGGCGCGGTTTCGCCGCGTGCTTCAGCTTCACGTTTTACCGACTCAGGCGGGTACCATGCGGGGTTTTTAATGTTCATGGTGGTCTCGGTCACACCGAGAGGGGTATCAAACCCTTCGCGACCAATGCCAATAGGATAGGTCTCAACACGCGGTGTCTCACCGTTTTTGACATCTGGGTAGTAGTAAAGCCGCAGCTCGGCAATATTTATAACGATCCCAGTACGCTCTACATTCGGCAGAATAAAACGTCCCGGAATAGTCACTTCCGTGCCCACCCCTGGAACCCAGATGCTGACCTCTGGGTTTGCACGGATCATCTCCAAATAGCCAAGGTTGTGACGCTTGGCAATATCTATCAAGGTATCGTCGTAATCCTTCACTGTGAAGGTGTCAGCCTCTCCGATAATATTGCCTTCCTCAGGTAGCGGGTAATGCCCCTTAGGCCATTCCGTCTCCTGGGCAGTGGAAGGTTGTGCCGCCATGGCGACAGGGACCCATGCCAGAGACGAAACCATCACACTCACGATGAAGCCGATCTGCATTGGCCATGGGAGGAGTCTCTTAAGTATTGCTGCGTTCTTTGCCAAGAGCATCGCTAGGTTCCTTTTTCATCTAATGCGTCGTTTTTTGATCGAGATAAGTTTAGTTGTAATCCGAGCAGCGTCAGCAAGGCAGCGAGTATCCAAGCGGGGCCACTACCGGTGCGTGTGAAAGGAGTTAGGCCCTGCATCGGGGTCACCTCGCCAGTTAAACTGGCCGGTTCAAACTGTGGGGCACGGGCTGTGACGTGGCCTTGTGAATCGATGATGGCCGTCACGCCATTACTGGTAGCTCGAAGTAGGTGACGACCATTTTCTAAGGCACGTAGACGCGCCATTTGAAGATGTTGGTGTGGGCCAATGGAACGCCCAAACCACGTATCGTTGGAAACCGTTAATAGCAGCTCGGCATTACGCGCCTGTTGGGCGACATGGTCGGCGAAAATGATCTCGTAACAGATGGCAGTGCCAATGGTAGTGCCAGCCACGTGTAACGGAGCCTGTCCGTCTGACCCTGGGGTCAGGCGGGGTGCTGGCAAGTCGAAAAAAGCAAGGGTGTCAGCGAGGAGGCTTTGGAATGGCAAATACTCGCCAAAGGGTACTAAGTGCGCTTTCTGGTATTCGCCTTGCACATCATTTAGCCCTATGACGCTGTTATAAGAGCGCCCTTCACTGTCGCGTTGCAAAATGCCGGTCAACAAGGAGGTGTTAGGCCCCAGGTCGGACGCTACTTGCTCCAGTATTCGCTGTGCTTCCTGCTCAAGCATGGGAAGGGCTGCCTCGGGCCAAACGATGAGATCGATGTCCCTTGCTTGCTCTTGTGTCATCGTTGTGTAGATATTGACCGCCTCGCGCTGCCCTTGGGCAGTCCACTTAATGCGCTGGTCAAGATTCCCTTGCAGCAATGCCACCCGGATGGGCTTGCCAGCCGGGGTTGTCCATTGGGCGGGCAATAGGAATGGAACGATCCACAAGGCGGCCATTGGGACAAGGAAAACCCAGCGGCGACGCAGAACCTCTACCCCTAACGTACCTGTCAGCGCGGTCATGAGTGACAGCAAGTACACACCACCAACGGGCGCCCATGGGGCTAGTGGAGAATCAATCTGAGAGGTGCCGAGCAATAACCAGGGAAAGCCGGTGAGCAACCAAGTGCGTAGCCATTCGCTCACCACCCACATACCGGCAAAGCTAAGAAAGGCGAACCGTGGCCCCGTGATGCGTCGATAGAGCCCAAAGGGGATTGCAAAGAAGAGCGCCAGGACGCTGACAAAAAGAGTGGTGAGGAACATCGCCACCAAGGCCCCGGTGCCACCGAAGTCGTGAATAGCAACGAAGACCCACGATGTGCCAGAACCGAACAGGCCTACCCCATAGCACCACCCACGCAGGGTGGCCATGGCAGGCGTTAGCGACGCTATCTTCCAATAGACCAGTGCCACGGCCACTGGGCCAAGCCACCATAGGGAAAAGGGGGCGGCACTCAAGGTGGTCAGCACCCCAGCGGCTAGCGCTACAACGCAATCGACTGTTGGTGAGAGTCGCCCAGCCACAAACGTATATTTTTTTTCTTGATCGACTGAGTCCATACCGTTACTCAGAGCGCTTAAAAGCAGGACTTTCACGCCATAACGCCACTGCGAACATCAATACACCGGCAAATAGCGCGATATCGGCCATGTTAAAGGCGGGCCAATGCCATTCGCTCCAGTAAACGTCCAGATAGTCGACGACGTACCCACGCGCTAACCGATCAACGGTATTGCCGAGTGCGCCGCCAAGAATCAGACTGTACGCACAGGCTTCCAAGCGCGGCAGGGGTTTGCATAGCTGCACGAGCAATACGACGACCACCACCAACGCTAAACCAAGAAAGAGGTAGCGCTGCCAACCACCTGCCTCCGCGAGAAAGCTAAAAGCGGCTCCTGTATTACCGGTGTATACCCAGTTAAAAAACGGCGTTAGCGGAATGACTTGGCCAAACGACATCTGGGCATGCACGATTTCTTTGACCAGTTGATCGGCTAGAGCCAACACGCAAGCAAATGTGAACCATGGCCAACGTCGTGAAGGGCTGTCGTGTTGCGCTGTTCTCATGACGTTGTTTTTCCTTGTGACAGGCCTGTCAATGCGGTACTGGGCGAAAAGCGATAACCCAGCAGTCGCATGGCGTTCAACGTCACCAGGACGGTAGCACCGGTATCGGCCATCACCGCAATCCACATACCGGTAATACCCAGCGCTGTGGTGACCAGGAAAATGGCTTTTAAGCCAAGGGCGAGAACAACGTTGGTTTTCACATTGCGTAGCGTGGCACGAGAGAGGTCTATCAGCTCAGCGATGCCGGTAACGCGGTTCTTGAGCAAGGCTGCATCGGCGGTTTCCAACGCCACATCCGTGCCGCCACCCATCGCGATACCCACATCGGCTGCCGCGAGTGCCGGTGCATCGTTGATGCCATCGCCTACTTTACCGATGGGGCCACGACCTGTCGCTTGCCAGTCTCGAACATACGCTGCCTTGTCTTCAGGCATTAGTTCGCCGTACGCTTCAATGCCTAAGCGACCCCCAGTGGCAGCGACGGTGCGGGCATTATCACCGCTGAGCATGACCGCCTGTACGCCTAAACGGGATAGCGCCGCTAGGCCTTCAAGGGCATCTTCGCGTGGCTCATCGCGAACAGCGATCAAGCCCAACAAACGCTCGCCTTCGACGAGGAGAGCGAGGCTCTTACCGGCTTCTTCTAACGCGATAATCCGAGCACTGAGACTTTCCTCCAGGATGACTTTCTCGTGAAGGTGACGAGGCGTCATTAAGCTCAGCTCGCGACCCTCCACCTGGCCTGAGACACCGCGCCCCGCCAGAGCGCGGCTGCCGGTGGCGGTGGGGAGGTTTAGGCCCGATTGTCGGGCATGCTCAACGATAGCCGTGGCGATAGGGTGACTGGAATCTCGCTCTATCGCGGCGGCGAGCCGCAATACGCTGTTATCGTCTTCCTCAGCGATCCAAGACTCCACATCTGTGACTCTTGGAGTACCCGCAGTGAGGGTGCCCGTTTTATCTAATGCCACCAAGCGAAGCTTACCTAACTGTTCAAGAACGGCTCCCCCTTTGATCAATAGGCCGCGCCGAGCGCCCGCCGAGAGGCCTGCGGCGATGGCGGCTGGGGTGGAAATGACTAACGCGCAGGGGCATGCGATTAACAGCAATGCTAACGCACGGTAAATCGACTCCGACCATGCCATGGTCGATACCAGCGGTGGCACTATCGCCATCAGGAGGGCGAGTAAGACGACGGCGGGCATATAGTAATACGCAAAACGATCAATAAAGCGTGCTATCGGTGCCTTGGCGGCCTGTGCTTCTTCAACCAGGCGAATAACGCGTGCGATCGTATTGTCATCAGCGCCTCGTGTTACCTCCACCTCCAGGGCGGCATCAAGATTCACTGTGCCAGCAAAAATGTCATCACCAGGCGCTCGCGAACGGGGTATGGACTCGCCGTTTACCGGCGACTCGTCAATGTCGGAGGTGCCCACCAGGATGCGTCCATCGCAGGGAACGCGATCACCGGGCCGCACCAGCACACGCTGGCCGGGTTTAAGTGACTCCGCCGAGACGTCACGCAGATGGCCATTGTCCATCAGCCTCGCCGTTGAGGGTGCTAAATTTGCCAAGGCTGAGATACTGCGGCGCGCCCGTGAAGCAGCTACCCCTTCGAGTAGCTCACCTACGGCGAACAAGAACACGACCATCGCAGCTTCAGCGGCAGCATTGATGGCCAATGCGCCAAGCGCAGCGATGCACATCAGCATCTCGATGGTAAAGGGGTTGCGCATTTTGAGGGCGCCCCAGGCACTCTGCGCAATGGGCATTAAGCCGACCAGCGTGGCCAGAATGAACGGCACATTACCCAGCGCAGGCCATGCTAAACGAAGCGCGAAGGCTACGATCAGCAGATTTCCTGTGATAATGACCAAGCGCCCTTTAGCGGTTTGCCACCAAGGGGATGAAGCACCAGATGCGCGTGTTTGGCCATCAGGGGAAGTCACTTGATAGCCTAGTTCGTTCAGAATGCCCTCAATGGTCTTTCGCGAGGGGGCCCCGTGATCATGGTGATGAATCTTCACCGATCCCGTGACCGAGCTTGCCGTGACTTCCTCAATGCCGTCCAGCCGCTCTAGCGCCGACACGACCTTGCGCTCACAACCGCCGCAGTCCATGCCTTCAACACGCAGCGTCAAAAAGGTAGTCGCTGTCGCCTGCGTTGATGTTTTCATGGTGCCTCTTCTCTCAATGGGCTATGGTTTTGAAGTGTAAACCTTGTAGCAACTATAGCTTCAAGCCCTACGTAAGGAGTTTTACCATGTCGATGATGGGGCAAAGTATCAGCATTGGTGAGTTAGCACGACGAGCCGATTGCAAACCTGAAACGGTTCGTTATTACGAGCGTATTGGGCTGCTGCGCGATGCAACACGAACCGGCGGAGGGCAGCGCCGCTATGGAGACGACGCTGTGCGGCGTTTGACCTTCATTCGTCATGCCCGAGACTTTGGCTTTTCGGTGGAGTCAGTGCGAGAGCTTTTGGCCATGTCAGATCAGCCTGATATGCCTTGCCAAGAAGTCGATGCCATCGCCACGCATCACCTAAAGAAAGTGGAGTCCCGCCTTCAACGACTGTCCATACTGCGTGAGGAGCTTCAACGGATGGTCACGCAGTGTGCCGGTGGTAAAGTGGAAAGCTGCCGAATCATTGAGGTCATCAGTGATCATCAGCTCTGTATCACTGAAAAATCGCACGGAGGGGCTCACGACTTAGGTTAGCACTAACGCTACGCCCCACGCCCAATGGTTAGCCCAGCGAAACATCCAAAAACAGCATGAGTACCAATCCGATAGAGAGGCCCAGCGTGGCCTTTTTTTGGTGCCCGCTTCGATGAGTTTCGGGAATAATCTCATGACTGATCACATACAACATCGCCCCCGCTGCAAAGGCCAACCCCCAGGGCAGTAGCGCTTGTGACATGCTGATGACTCCAGCGCCTAATAAGCCACCCAACGGCTCAACAAGCCCCGTAAGGGCGGCAATCGTCCATGACCGCCAACGTGAATAGCCCACGCCTAGCAGTGATACTGCTACGGCCAGTCCTTCTGGGGCATTCTGAAGTCCAATGCCAATCGCTAGTGGAATGCCTCCTTCGCTTCCCCCTGCGCCGAAGGCCACGCCAACGGCCAGCCCTTCTGGCAGGTTGTGTATCGTAATGGCAATAATAAACAACCAGATACGACGTAGTGAGGCAGCCTCTGGCCCTTCTCGCCCCTGTTCGAAGTGCTCATGAGGTAAGAGTTCGTTCAGTAGTGCGACCATTCCAATCCCTAGCAAGATGGCCGCACAGGCAATGGCAGCAGGTACCACGCTACCTCCGTAACGCAGCTCCGAGGCTTCTAAGGAGGGTATGATCAGTGAGAAGAAAGAGGCCGCTAGCATGACGCCAGCGGCGAACCCCAACGCTAAATCGCGAACACCACGATTCGGTCTTTTGGTAAACAAGACAGGAAGCGCCCCGACAGCCGTCATCAAGCCCGCGGCAAGGCTTCCCAATACCCCCATGGTGACGAGAGAAACCTCTTCCATACCGATTACCTGTCTTGTGGTAGATGAGTGATCACAGCGCTAGGGTTCCATAACGAGGCAAGCACACGTTCACGTTACTAACAATCCATGCAACGTTGCTAAGCACGGGTGGTTACGGCTCGTTAAACGAGATCAAGTCATAAATGGACGCCGTGCCGATAGCTTGTTCCAAGCGATCTCTTGCCTCGTAAAGTGACGCTTGATATTCACCTTGAGTCGGCTGCTCACCCAACATGATGCGTTGACCTTGACCAAGGGGATCAACAGGCTGGTTATTGACTCTCACTTCGTAATGCAGGTTGGGGCCCGTGGCGACCCCGGAGGAACCTACCTCTCCGAGCGACTCTCCCGCATTGACTAAATCCCCAACCACTAGCTGTGGGGAGAATCGGCTAAGGTGTGTGTAGCGACTAATGGCCCCTGTGTCGTGCTCCACCTCGATCACCTGCCCATATCCCCCTTGGCGACCCATAAAGAATACGCGCCCAGGTGCGGTGGCAATGACCGGCGTTCCTGTCGGCGCAGCCAAGTCAATTCCATTATGAGGACGCATCCCTCCATACACAGGATGTCGCCGATTCCCAAAGCGAGACGTTAAGCGGGCACTAAGCACGGGCAACCGCAACGTGCCTAGCAGTGTGTCGCTTTTGAAAAGAGCTACGTCCCCCTTTTGGGTGACCGGCCATATGACCTCCAAGGGCTCTGCCTGATCAGGCAGAGCGGCATAACTGAGGCGTGGTGGCCCAACACGGGCGCCGTCCTGGCGTCGATCTTCCTCCCACACTAATTGAATACGTTCACTGCCAGAAAACTCCAGCGGCGCTGCTATAAACTCGCTGAGCAGTGTTTCCAGTTTAGTGGCGAAACGCGTTGGGACACCTTCTGCTGCCAAGGCCTCGTAGAGAGTGGTATTAATGACGACATCACGCCCAAAGGTTAGGGTATCAACGCTATCGAGCGGTAATGTGCCTTCTTGCTCGCTAGCCGCCTGTAACTTGACAGGGCTAAGTTCAGACGGCGGCAATGACAGATGCGTTTGCCAATTGGCTTCGGCTAGCAAGGGGTAAAAGCCCACAAAGCCTAGTAACCACCAGCGCTGCATCACTGGCCATCCTCTTCCCCAGAGATCTCCGCTACTTCACTCTCAACGGCATCAATCAGCTCTTGCATACCAAAGGGGTCTAAAGGCTCGCCATTGACAAAAAAGGTGGGTGTTTGGCGAATCTGATTGGCTCTGACATCCGCCATGTCTTGGTCAATCACCGCCTGCACCTCAGCAGAAGTCAGTTGCTCTTCGGCAGCCGCTAAATCAAGGCCTCCTTGGCTCGCGATATCGAGGATAGCGGATTCATCAAAACTGCCATGTGAAGCCCATTGATCCTGGCGAGCCAGCAGCCTCTCCAGTACCGGTTCAAAGACGCCCTGACGACGAGCAACTTCTAATACCCGAATGGCCTTGTCCGATACGTCGCCGTGGAAAGGAGTGTAGCGCACGATGAGCCGCACTTTTTCTGGGTAGGTTTCCAGAATACTTTTTGTCAGGGGGTAGAAGGCACGGCAGGCTTCGCAAGCCGGATCGAAGAATTCCACAATCGTCACCGGCGCGTCTTCTCGACCCAAAATGGGGGAGTGTGAACGTACCAGTGAGTCCTCGGCCTGGACACCATTCTCTTTTGCTGCCTGAGCCTGCATGTCCAGGAGGGCAGGTTTTGATACGGCGACGATCGCAGCGGTCAGCAATAATGTGCCGGCCAATATAAAAGACGCTTTTTTGAACATGTTTCACTCTCTGTCTCAATGATGGGGTGGAAAAGTCGGGTTGAAAAACAAGCCAATCGCTATGGGAGTAAGCCCCCACTACCAACCTGAGCCGGGAGCCGGCCTCGGTCTGTCACTCATGCCCATATAGATTGGCATTTTGATGCGCGTGGTCACTATGCTCAAACTCTAGGCTGGAATGAGCAATATTGAAGCGCATTTTAAGCTGCTCCTTGATCTCTGCTTTGACGGATTCAAGCTGCTGCCAGCCGGTTTCTGTCAGAACCACGTGACAGTCAAGGGCTGCCATGTTTTCCTGCATCTGCCATAGATGCACATGGTGAATATCCTGGACTCCCTCGATATCTCGTACGGTCTCAACGACTGCCTGCCCGTCAATGTCCGGGGGAGATCCCAGCATTAGCGTACGGATAGGGCCGCCAATTTCAGAGAAGGCTAGGTAAAGAATATATAGCGCAATCCCTATCGTGATCGCGGGGTCTACCCAGCGCATGTCGTACAGTAAAATAAGCGAACCACCGATAATCACGGCGATGGAGGCAAACGCATCCGATAAGTTATGCAGAAAAAGGGCGCGGATATTGACACTCTCTTTTTGCATTGACCACGTGAGCATGGCGGTAAGGGCATCGACGACGAGCGCGACGCCACCAATAATCACGATCGTCCATCCCTCTATCTCAGGGGGATCGATCATCCGCATAGCGCCTTCGTAAATCAGGTAGACGCCGACAATAATGAGGGTGGTGTAATTGATGAGTGCTGCCACTATCTCGATGCGGCCATAGCCAAAGGTCATATGCGCATCGGCAGGCCGTCTGGCGATTTTACGAGCAGCAAAGGCAATGACTAATGCTGCCATGTCAGAAAAGTTATGTAACGCATCAGCGATCAGCGATAGGCTCCCCGCCATAATGCCACCGACGATTTGAGCGATGGTTAAGAGCCCATTGGCCCAAATGGAGATGCTGACGCGCCGGTCGCCAGAGGCAGGATCAATGTGGGGATGATCATGATGATGTCCCATCTGTTACCTTCTCTCGAATTATCTGTTCTTGGTACTATAAAACCTCTAGCAACTAAAGCTTCAACCCTTGAGCATTATCTATTTGCATCGCTGGATTGGGAAGCACGTCCCTAGCTACCAAGCGAGCCTTTGTGTGCTGGGCCGAAGGTGATCATGTTTTAGGTGCGGGGCTCAATCCACTTCAACCGGTAACGTCCAATCCACCATGGGTAGATTCATTTATTTTGTCGAGGCGCACCTTGTCTGGTTTGTAATCGTCGTCGCGGGGGGAGGCTTACTCTTTCCGGCCACCGGAATAATGCTTAAGTTCGCGATTGGGCCATTACTGGCATTACTGATGTTGATTATCAGCCTCACATTCGATGCGCATGCAGTTCGCATCGTGTTCCGAAAGCCGTCACGGCAGTTGTTGGCATTGGGGCTGGTCTATGGGCCTATGTCGATTGCCGGGTGGCTAACGGGCCGTCTATTTTTTGGAAGCGGCCCGCTGGCTGCTGGCCAAACCTTGCTCGGCACGCTGCCGACAGATGTGTCCTCTCCTCTTTTGGTACTGATGGCGAAAGGCAATGTGGCGCTTGCCGCTGTTTTCAACGCAGTCAACACCGCGTTATGTCCGTTTATTGTTCCCTTCCTGTTTTTATGGCTCACCGGCCTTCAGTTAGACGTGCCGCTTGGATCAATTATTCTTGAATTAACACTAATCGTGCTTCTTCCTACCGTGATTGGGGTCAGCTTGCGTACAAAGTTCTCGGCTTTCTTTGCACGGCATGATTCAGCGTATGCAGGGATAGGGTCGATTCTGTATCTGCTGATCCTACTCGCCGTGGTCGGGCCGAATGCCACCACGATCATTGGCTATGGCTGGTATGCGTTTGTGATTGCGGGCGCGGCCCTGTGCCTCAATTTGATTGGGTACCTGGTAGGTATGTCCTCACGGTTACTCACCTCTGATCGCAAAGAGGTGATTACCTATCTTTTCACGGTCAGTAAAAAGGAATTCAGCATCGCTGCAGCGTTTGTCGCTGCTTCCGGCTTGCCATCAGAGATCGCGATTCCAGCCGCTTTTTTTGCCGTGATTCAAATGATCACTTCGCCCATCGCAGCGAAGATTCTCGCCCGCCACTGAAGGGATGGCCGTATCGGCTCTTCGTCAGAAGAGCAACCTGCACACGGGGTGTACAGGTTGCTCTTACCGACAAAACAGACACCGCTACTCATAAAGGTGGCAAATAGTACCTATGCTAAGTCACTGTGACCAATACTGACCTTGCTAAAAGCATTTAACACAGAGGCTTCGCAGGGTATCTGTTCATTTTTGGATTTAAGATGCTTAAAAGTATCAGCGAACCCTGGGAAAGGCCCCGCCAATTTCTGGATGATTTCTTGAACATGTCGCACGTTAGAGAGCGTCTGACGCAACCAATTTTCAAATCATCTCGAAACACACCTGGTGCTTAACAAACATCTCATGTAGTACAAGAGGTCTAATTATGTCATCCAAAACCTACTACAGCGTCATAAACGCCTTGTCTTCTTGATCCGTAAAGGAATACACGTCATAGGGCGCTTCCTGAGGCCCTGGCATCCCCGGTGTACCGATGGGCATACCTGCTAGGCCAATGCCGTCTGCATCAGGCTGTTGCTCAAACAGCGCCTGTACGGCTTCCATCGGAACATGGCCCTCAATCCAATACTCGCCGATTTCGATGGTATGGCACGATCCAAGACCATAGGGAACACCCGCCTGTTGTTTGATATCACCCAGCTCGACGTCATCAATAACGGTGACGTCTACGCCAAGTTCCTCAAGATGGCGCGCATATTCGTCACAACAGCCGCACTGGGGGTTCTTATACAGTGTCGCCTCTGGCGGTAACGCCGCTTGAGCGGAGACCGTCCCAATTAGCATGAAACCCGAGAGCAAAAGTTTGGTGGTCATATGTTGCATTAATTTCAACTCCTTAATGTGAACGACTGAAGAGGTACTTGGCCAGCGACGCGATCGCCAAGCCAATTAATAACAGCATAGCCAGGGGCATCAACCAGTCTAACCACCCCATTGACCCCATAAAAGCAAAGCATTCCGCGTTCATCATGACATCACTCCTGATTTATGCCTTGAGCAAAGATGGCGCTACTTAAGACACTGAGGATTGCAGCCCCACCAATAGCAAAGTTCATCGTGTGCTTAACCATGATATTTCCTCTCATCATGTTGCTGATCGAGACATTGCCTTATCCGATAAAAATGGAAGAAGGCAGAGTTAGCTTTTGTTATAAGCCTACAACCTATAGGTAGCCCAAAGGTAAAGAAGAAACTGATCCCAAACGCTAGATTTGTCACAGGTCATTTTTTCCGCCATTTTCAGCTCTGTTTCAGGTTGGCACGCTATAACACTGACTCAGTTCCATGAAGAAGAGCGCGTACAAATGCTGCTCAAATACATCGCCACCCAAGAAGCGAAAACCCAGCAGCCAAAGAATCCATGAATGCTCTCTTGGTTCTTTAAGAGCAAGATGCCATGTGCCTTGTTCGTCAAATAGGGCACATGAACGATGTCTGAAGGCTCAACCGAATCAGATTTGAAGCCTCCGCGACGAACCATTCAAGCCTAAAAAAATATAAGGAAACGGTATGCAAAAGAAGACGACTTCGCTCCCTATTATTCACGCTACCTTAGCAACGCTGCTGCTGTCGCTCGCAAGCCCAGTGTTGGCCCATGAAGGGGGCGCAAGCACTTCGCCTAAGGATGGCGTCACCATTCAGGATTCCCCAGCAGAGATTGGCATCGAGTTTGGTGGCATGATGCGCATCACCCAGTTTGAAGTGGCAGGCCCGGACGGCCCCGTTCCTCTTGATGGTCAGCCAGGCAGTGAACAGGTCGATCGCTACTTCGTAAAGCCCAGTGACACTCTTTCGGCTGGGGATTACCAGGTGCGCTGGCGTGGCCTATCGGATGACGGGCACATGATGTCTGACGGTTTTAACTTCTCGGTCGAGCCTTGACCCGTGGTCTGGTGGCCCTCAGTAAATAGCCTTGATGTCTGGACCGTCGCGATGATTCTCGTGGCGGCCGGGATTTACCTTAACGCCCTAGTCGCGACGGGGGCCGTGTTGTTTCGTCTAGCGTTTCCCCGACTCCCTGATCACGACCGGAGGCGCGTCGCCTGCATGGGCATCTTTGCTGCCTGGGCGGGGGTCATTCTGATTCTGTTCCAGTGGCCTTTAGAAGCTGGTTACCTTGGGGGCGGCAATATCGCTGCTGCAACCAACCCAATGCTGCTCGGAATCGTGTTCGATGGCGCGTCCGGGGTCCGACTAATACTGGCGGTAACTGGCTTGCTGCTAGTCCAGGCGATTCAGCTTAATAACTTAGCGCTCTCGAAAACAGCCAACAGCGTGAGCCTAGTAGGCGTGTTACTGGTGATGCTGGCATTCGTGCAGGTGGGGCATACAGTAAACACCCCACGCCTCATTCTGGCTGGCTTGCTGATCGTTCACCTGATGGCGGCAGCATTCTGGGTGGCCTCGCTGTGGCCGCTGTTCCATTTAGTGGGACGGGGTCACAACCAGGACAATACCGCCCACATTCTGACCCGTTTCGGGAAAATCGCCATAAGCGGAGTCGGCTTGTTGGTACTGGCGGGCGTCACGTTGGCCACGCTGCTAACGGGCGGTCTCACGCCACTGCTCACCACGGCATATGGACAGTTCTTGATCGGCAAGGTATTGATTGTGGCGGTGCTACTGTTATTTGCTGCCGCGAACAAGTGGCGGCTTGTTCCGGCCTTTGAGAGCGGCGACGCAACAGCCCCAGGACGGTTACAGAGAAGTATTGCACTGGAGATGGTGCTGGTCGCGGTTATCTTGTTGATCACGGCAGTGCTGACAAGAGTGTCATCACCGAATGGGTGACTAACAGGTCAACCACCTTGTTAAGCCGTTCCAGAGCTCGAAATTAACGGTCTCCTTCTTATGGGCCTTACGCTGAGGTTTAGGCGGAGGCTGCCATAGGCAATTGCACCAACAAGACGAAAAGTCATTGCTGCAGCGTTGACTCTAATCAGGGGGTCAGGATCCATCATCATGTTAGAAATGCTTTTGGGTAGCAGGCCATATTTTTACGTTAGGTTCAGGCTCGTTTCAGGTTAACACCGTATAAAGAACAAGTGACACTAACCTCTGAGGTAAATGACCATGCGCAACATCTCCTTAACAACGTCTATGTTTGCCCTTTCACTAAGTTTGATAACGAGTGCGGCTTGGGCTGCGCCCGGCCAAGGCAGTGGTGACAATGGCCTAACCGAGGCTGACGTTGACCGCACGATCAGCCTTGAAGCTGGCGATATGTGGTTCGACCCTGAAGCGCTAGAAATGGCGGCAGGGGAGGTGGTTAAATTTGAAATTACTAACACCGGCAATCTAGAACACGAATTTGTGATTGGTAGCAAAGAAGCCCAAGAAGAACATCGCCAGATGATGCTAAACATGGCCAATGGCGGAGGCCATGACATGTCAAATATGGCACACGGTGAAGGCCACGATATGTCCAATATGTCAAACGGCGATGGTCACGATATGGCCAATATGAGTATGGAAGGCGTCACCATTGCACCTGGCGAGACTGGGTCTCTATTATGGCGTGTTCCTGATAATGTTAACGCGCTAGAGTATGCATGTAACATTCCCGGCCATTACGAATCCGGCATGTACGGCAATTTTTCTCTCTAATCTGACGTATATCCATGAAACTGTTGCTACTTGAAGATGATGACTTGCTAGCGGAAAGCTTAGCAGAGAGTCTCAAAGACAACGGTTACCTAGTTGATTTGGCCGCTTCCTTGAAAGCGGCCAAGTCGCTGATGGCAACCGAGCATTATGAACTGGCGATCTTAGATGTCGGTTTGCCCGACGGCTCAGGGCTGGATCTGCTCGCCCAGTGGCGCAGGCAAAAACGCGACACGCCTATTTTGATCCTGACGGCCCGCGATACCTGGGAAGATAAAGTTGTCGGCCTTGAGACGGGGGCCGATGACTATCTTACCAAGCCCTTCCACGAAGCCGAACTGATGGCCCGGCTGAAGGCCTTGCTACGCAGGCAGTCTGGTCAGTTATCTCAAGTGATCACGCTTAACGGCGTTTCGTTGGATGAAGCGGGTCAACGAGTGTGCTTAGAAGGTGAAACGTGGCGTTCGCTCACAGCGACCGAGTTTCGGTTACTGCGCTACTTAATGCTGCATCCTGATCGCATTCACTCTAAAGAGCAGCTACTAGAGCAGCTCTATGCCTTGGATCAGGATGCCGCCGCGCCTAACTTGGTCGAAGTCTATGTCGCTCGTCTGCGCCGTTATCTCGGCAAATCGGTGATTCAAACGCGGCGCGGCCAGGGGTATTTCTTTGCTTCACATTGATCGGCGCAGTTTACGTTTTCGACTACTCGCCTGGCTAGGTGGCGTGGCGCTATTCGTGGTGGTGACGACCTGGCTACTGCATGGCATATTGTTACAGAATCTTGCTCGGGATTTTTTGGGTGAGCGTCTTCAGCGCGAAGCCAATCATGCGGTCGCACAGCTAGAGCAGGACCAAACGGCTGTCCCGACTGCGCTAGACTCGGTTAGCCAAGGCTATCAAGTCTTTCATCATCTCTACGTACTCCGCTTTAACGGTTCGGTCAGCGCTTCCGACCCGCAATGGCAGCAACAGCTGGCGCCTCTGCTGGAAGAGAACGGCGATGCTCTTGTGGACGTTAAACATAACGATCAGCACATGCTCGTCTACCGCCGCCATTTTGAGTGGCAGGGTTCTAACGGCGTATTACTGGTGGGTGAGGATTTTTCTCAGGTAGAAGCAGGACTTGCTACCTTGCATTGGTGGGTCGGTGGAATTGCCGCCGTGCTTTTAGGAATGCTCATCATACTCAATATGCTGGCAGTTAACCGCGGCCTCACGCCACTTTGGCAACTGCGTCAACAGCTTGAAGCCTTGCGATCAGGCAAACGTGATCGCTTGTTATTAGTAGCCCCTTCCGAGCTAGATGAATTAGTCGACCAGCTGAACTGGTTTATGGATGATATCGATCATCGATTACAACGCTCGCGGGAATCAGTCGCCAATCTTTCTCATGCTTTAAAAACCCCGCTGGCAGCAATTACCCAAGTACTGCGCGGCAATCGGCCCATTGATGAAAACCGACGGCATAAACTGCTCAGCCGTATTGAAGATATTAACGCTCAGTTAGCTGCAGAGCTGCGTCGTTCGCGTATTGCAGGGCCTAACGCGGGTCGAATGGCGAACGTCACGCGAGATAGTTCACGGCTCATAGAGATGTTCCGCAGCCTTTACCCTGAGCGTATCTTCAACCTCACCCACTCGGCAGGCGAGAAAGACCTAGTGCCTATTGAGGCTCACGACTTTTCTGAAATATTAGGCATCGTGCTCGATAACGCTGGCAAATGGGCGAATAGGTGCGTTAATTGCGATATTGCCGCCTCCGCTACCACACTCACGCTCACCACTGATGATGACGGTTTCGGCGTTGCAGAAGAAGATCTTTCGCGCTTGGGAGAGCGTGGCACACGATTGGATGAACGCCGTCCCGGCTACGGCTTAGGCCTGTCGATTCTTGCGCAGTTAATTGCCCGCTACTCAGGGCACTCGCGCTTTGAGCGTAGTCCACTGGGTGGACTGCGCGTTACGGTTACGTTGCCTCTTGCAGTTGAAGTGATTAATTAATCACTATTCAGCTTTGATTCAGCTTCTTCCATCAAGATGGTGCCATTCATCATTGATGGGAGTTACACATGGCACGCTCAAGCATCATTTCTCACCCGCTTTCTCGCCGGCAGGTCCTAAAAGGCGGCGCTGCCCTAGGAATAGGTTCCGCTGCGGCAATGGGATTAACCCCCGCCTGGGCAAACCCCTGGGGCCGCAGCAATGTCTACGCGCAGGGCGTTGAAGAAGGGCCCGAGGTATCGCTGGCGATCCGCCGTGAATCGTTGCCTATTGACGGACAAGAAGCCCAACCAATTACCATTAACGGTACCAGTCCTGGCCCGCTGATTCGTTTGAAAGAAGGTCAAGACGCCGTACTGCGTGTCACCAACCTGCTGGACGAGTCCACCTCCATCCACTGGCATGGTCTTATTCTACCGCCGGAAATGGATGGTGTGCCTGGTGTCAGTTTTGCCGGTATCGCCCCTGGTGAAACTTTTACCTATCGTTTCCCTGTCAGGCAGAACGGCACCTACTGGTACCACAGCCACTCAGGTCTGCAGGAACAGCTAGGCCATGCGGGGCCGCTGATTATCGACGCCGCCGAGCGCGAGCCTATCCGTTACGACCGTGAGCATGTGTTACTGCTCACCGACTGGACCTTTGAAGAACCGATGTCGGTGTTCCGTAATCTGAAAACCATGGAAGGCTATTACAACTTCCAAGAGCGCACGATTGCTGATTTTTTCGCCGATGTACGCGAAAAGGGTTTCTCACAAACCGCCGAGATGCGCGGTATGTGGGCCCAAATGCGTATGAGCTCGCGGGATATCGCCGATGTCACCGGCAGCACTTATACCTACCTGCTCAACGGCCACTCCCCCCAGGAAAACTGGAACGCGCTGTTCAAGGCCGGTGAGCGGGTACGGCTACGCGTGATTAACGGTTCGGCCATGTCATACTTCGATGTCCGTATACCTGGCTTGAAGATGACCGTGGTGGCCGCCGATGGCCAACCGGTCCAGCCCATCCCTGTTGATGAGTTCCGCATTGGCGTGGCGGAAACCTACGATGTGCTTGTTTCACCTGAAGACGACCGGGCATACACCATCTTCGCCGAAGCCATGGATCGCAGCGGCTACGCCCGCGCTACCCTGGCACCGCGTGAAGGGATGCAGGCCGACATCCCTGAACGCCGTCAAATTGCCGACCGCGGTATGGAAGCCATGGGTGCCCACGGTATGGGCGGGATGGATCATTCTGGCATGTCAAATATGGCGGGGATGGACCACTCCGGCATGTCGAATATGGAAGGTATGGATCATTCCAACATGTCGGAAATGGATCGCTCAAACATGTCGAATATGGAAGGCATGGATCATTCCAGCATGGCGGGGATGGACCACTCCAGCATGTCCAACATGCAAGGCATGGATCACTCTAATATGGGTGGCATGGCGGGTGAACAGGCGAAAATCGGCGAAAATGGCTTGCTCGTTGCCGGTGAAGCCCAGCCCGGCTCTCGATACGACCAGGCGGGCATCGGCATCGACCCTGATGAACGTCGTGTTTTAGTCTACCGCGATTTAAAAGCCTTCACGCCATGGCCTGACCGCCGTGAACCAGGCCGTGAGCTTGAGCTGCACCTGACCGGCAATATGGAACGTTATATGTGGTCGTTCGACGGTAAGAAGTTTAGCGAAGTGACCGGCCCCATCCATTTTGAGAAAGATGAGCGACTGCGCCTTATCCTCATTAACGACACCATGATGGAGCATCCTATCCACCTCCACGGCATGTGGATGGAGCTGGAAAACGGCCAGGGTGAATTGATTCCGCGCAAACACACCTTGAACGTGAAGCCCGGCGAGCGCGTGTCTGCGCTGATCACTGCAGACGCCGAGGGCAGTTGGGCGTTCCACTGCCACCTTCTCTATCACATGGATGCCGGCATGTTCCGCGTTGTTCAGGTTTCTTAAGGAGGCAGTATGAAAACCAAGCACTACGTAACCCTCGCCAGCGCCGCCCTCGGCATGGCCGCCGCCACGACTGCTCAAGCCGAAGACGGCTATGACGCCCCGGCCGGCTGGCCGTCACCGGTCGTGGAGCACCCGATGACCACGGTACTGGTCGATCGCTTGGAATATGCTTCGCCCGACAAGGGGGGGGATGCCTTGGTCTGGGATTTCCAGGCCTGGTATGGCGGTGATTTCAATCGCCTATACGTGGAAGGCGAAGGCGAAAACGTCCAGGGCGATGGCGAAGATGCAGAATTCGAGTCCCTCGACCTGCTTTATAGTCGTTTGATTGCCGACTTCTGGGAACTTCAGGGCGGCATCGGTTATCAGGGCGGTATCGCTACGAATGACCATCCCGAACGCTATTTCGGCGTCATCAGCCTATTGGGGCTCGTCCCCTATCGCTTCGAGACCGATCTCGACTTGAGGATAAGCGATGAAGGCGATATCTCCGCCAGCCTGGAAAGCGAGTACGATCTGCGCCTGACGCAGCGGCTCTACCTACAGCCGCGTACCGAAATTGCCGTTGCTGCTAGCGAAGTCGAGGAGTTTGGGGTGGGCCAAGGGCTAAACTCCGTGCGTGTGGGTATGCGTCTAGGTTATGAGGTGACCCGCCGCTTCGCCCCCTACATCGGTGCTTATTGGGAGAAAGAGTACGGCGACACGGCGGATCTCACCCGCGCCAGTGGCGACAACACGGAAGACACTGGAGTGGTGGCCGGTGTTAGAATGATGTTCTAACAACTCTGGTAATGGGTAACTTTTAACGTCACCAATTGGTGGCGTTTTTTTTATTGTTTTTATTTTTAAATTCAGCTTCGTTTCAAAAACCACAGCTAATATAAACAAATCATCAACCACTGGAGTAATTATCATGAAAGTTAAATCAATTCTCTTTGGAGCGCTTGTAGCCAGCATTCTTTCAACACCTGTATTGGCTAACTTCGGCAATACAACCCAGGATCTGCCGCTACTTGAAAGAGGCGTCTCTTCTACACAGATTCTTGCTCAGGGGCAATCCAAACGTTTCAATATTAACATTGAACAAGCGACTACGCTGAAGGTGGCAAGCGAGCACTTTCCAGGCGCAACCAGCACTGGAAACCGTATCTCCGCGGTGCTTTATAATGCAGCGGGACAGCAGGTAGCAGAAGCATCCAGCCCACGTGGCCATTTTGAAATGGTCCGCCAACTGCAGCCAGGCAATTATCAACTTGAAGTGACAGGCAATGCACTGGGAGGTACTAAAGAAAATGACAATAACCGCTATGAGTTACATGTTGACTATTAATATATAGTCACTAATTTAAGATACAGGGCCAGCCTTTATGCTGGCCTTTTTATTTAACATATATTTCTATCGTTGCAGAAACCTATTCGTAACCGTAGCTAGAATTTTAAAATAAATGAGCAGGCTATACTTGCCTGTATGTAGCACAAAGGTTCTATATTTTTAGTAAATACCATGTTCTTAACGAAGGAAAATCAATGCCAACGTCAACATCCACTGCCTCTGCACAGGTTTACCGGATGAAAACCGTCGAGCATATGTGCCCGTTCGGTTTGAAAACGGTTGATCTACTCAAGCGTAAAGGCTTTAAGGTCGACGATCATACCTTAACGTCTCGTGATGAAATCGATGCTTTCAAAAAACAGGAAAACGTCGACACGACGCCCCAGGTGTATATCGGTGACCAACGTATCGGTGGCTATGAAGAGCTGCGCAAACATCTGGGAATGAGCGTTCCCAATGCAAAAGAAACCACTTACCGGCCGGTGATTGCCATTTTTGCTACTGCGCTGCTGATAGGCTTGGCGATTAGCTGGGCGACCCAAGGCACACTGTTTACTGCACGCATGCCGGAGTTCGCCGTTGCTACGGCGATGGTGCTGCTGGGCTTGCAGAAACTGCAAGATGTCGAAAGTTTCAGCAGTATGTTTTTGAATTACGACCTTTTGGCCCAGCGCTACGTGCCCTACAGCTATTTTTACCCCTACGCCGAGACACTTGCAGGCATTTTAATGCTGGCCGGAGCATTGATTTGGCTGGCAGCCCCACTGGCGCTATTTGTCGGTACGGTGGGGGCGGTTTCCGTGTTTAAAGCCGTGTATATCGATAAGCGTGAGCTGAAGTGCGCCTGCGTCGGTGGTAACAGCAATGTGCCGTTGGGTTTTGTGTCACTAACCGAAAACCTCGTGATGATCGCTATGGGACTGTGGATGCCGTTGCGGATGTTGTTGGGGTAAGACCCGTACTCTTACGCCAAACCATGATATAGGTCAGTTAAATGACTGAACCATATTCAGGTTACGTTCAGCTAACTCAACCACACTTGGTGTTGAACTTATCCCACACTGGCCTAAGGCGGTGAACACGCACGCCTTAGGCTTAATCCATAGGAGTGTTTGCATGGCTGACCAGGATAGAACGCCACATTACGAAGAAGGAAGCCTCTCACTAATCGGTGCCGTAGCACTTGGCACTGGAGTAATGATCGGCGCAGGAATCTTTGCGTTAACTGGACAGATGGCGGAAATGACCGGCCCTCTATTTCCCCTAGCCTTTTTGGCTGCCGCGGTCATTGTCTCTTTCAGCGCTTACTCTTACGTCAAAATGTCCAATACTTACCCATCTGCCGGGGGGATTGGCATGTATTTGCAAAAAGCGTATGGCTCAACGCTCCCCACCGCTTTCCATGCGCTATTGATGTATTTTTCCATGGTGATTGCGCAGAGCTTTTTGGCGAGAACTTTCGGTTCTTACACGCTGGAGCTATTTGACCTGGGTGATCGCGCTGTGTTTGTGCCACTACTCGGTGTGGGCTTATTGCTCGCGGCTTTTTTGATCAATTTATCCACCAACAAGTTGATTGAAACAGTTGCCTCGGTGCTGGGCTTCATCAAAATTGGCGGCATCATCGTGTTTGGTGTTGTCGGTGTTTTTATTGCAGATTCTATCGACATGGGTACTGGCGGGGATGCGCCATCCCCAACCCTCTCAGGCTTCTTGGGCGCGACGGCGCTAGGTATTTTGGCTTTCAAAGGTTTTACGACCATTACCAATAGTGGCTCGGAGCTGAAAAACCCAAAGCGCAACCTGGGCAAGGCCATCATGATCTCCATCGCGCTATGTGTAGTCATCTATGCGCTTGTGGGCTTTGCGGTGGCCAGCAATCTTTCCTTGTCTGAGATTATCGAAACTCAAGACTATTCGCTGGCGGCAGCGGCTCGGCCCGCACTTGGTGAAGCTGCCGTTGGCTTTACCGTTGTTTTAGCCATGCTAGCCACAGCAGGCGGGATCATCGCCAGTGTTTTCGCCGTATCACGCATGCTAGCCATGCTGACTGAAATGAAATTGGTTCCACACCGCCACTTCCATATGCCAGGTAGCCTGCAAAAGCACACGTTGGTGTACACCATTGTGTTTGGCTTAATCTTGACTGCGTTTTTTGATCTTAGCCGTATCGCGGCGCTCGGCATTATTTTTTACTTGATCATGGATATCGCTATCCATTGGGGAGTGCTGCGCCATCTCAGGAAAAGTGTGGGCGCTAACGCGGTTATTCCAAGCATTGCCATTCTGCTAGATGTCCTCGTATTGAGTGGCTTTGTTTGGGTAAAAGCCACTTCAGATCCACTGGTACTTATCGTTGCCGCCGGATTGATGGCCGTGCTGCTCATCGGCGAATGGCTATTTCTTGCCAAGCGCAACAATTCAGCCGATAGCGAACAGTTTCATTCCCACTAACCACAACTGTACATGTGAACCGCCCCGGCTTTACCGGAGACTCCATATCTTGAGAGGATGGCGTCATTAACTCACCAAAACGATATTCCCCGGAAGTCCGGGAGCGGGGTGTTCGATTAGTCATTGAACAGCAATGGGAATACCTATCCAAGTGGGCAGCAATCTGCTCCATTGCTAGTAAGTTAGGCTGCACACCAGAGACCTTGAGAGCCTGGTGCAAACGCACAGAACTCACGCAGGAAAACAGCTCGGTTAACCTGTCTGAACATGAACGACTCAAGCAGCTAGAGCGTGAAAACACCGAATTGAAGCGTGCCAAGGAAATTCTCCGTAAGGCGGTTGCTTTTTTCGCCCAGGCGGAGCTCGACCGCAAACCCAATTGATGGTGTCATTTATCGACGAGCATCGTGCTCAGTTCGGGGTCGAATCGATTTGTAGTCAGCTGCCAATCGCCCCATCGAAGTATTACCACCACAAGGCACTTTGAAGCCGATCCTGAACGACGAGCAGAGCGATATCGGCAGGATGCGTTTCTTACGGCTGAGATTCATCGGGTATGGGAGGAAGATTTCTGCGTTTACGGTGCTCGTAAGGTCTGGCGGCAACTCCACGTTAATGTTGCTCGCTGCACCGTAGAACGGCTCATGCGCCCTAATAAGCTTTGGGTGGCCGATTTTACCTACGTCGCCACCTGGTCTGGCTTCGTTTATGTTGCGTTCGTTATCGATGTTTACGCACGATGTATCGTGAGTTGGCGTGTAGCGACGTCGATGAAAACGGGACAGGTACTGGACGCCCTGGAGCTAGCTCTGTGGGCACAAAAACACATACGAGGGTTGATCCATCATAGTGATCGGGGAAGACAATATCCCTCGATTCGCTATACAGAGCGTATGGCTGACGAGGGTATCGATGCCTCAGTCGGCACCACCGGCGACTCCTACG
Organism: Vreelandella sulfidaeris Esulfide1; assembly: GCF_054072535.1. Lineage (NCBI taxonomy): Bacteria > Pseudomonadati > Pseudomonadota > Gammaproteobacteria > Oceanospirillales > Halomonadaceae > Vreelandella > Vreelandella sulfidaeris. The sequence continues at coordinate 202,080 of NZ_JBSVSF010000002.1, forward strand.
ACAATGCACTGACCGAGACCATCATCGGCCTATTCAAAACGGAGGTGATTCACCATCGTGGCCCATGGAAGGGGCTGGATACCGTTGAGTATGCCAGGCTGGAATGGGTTGACTGGTTCAACAATCGCCGACTACAGGAACCCATCGGAAACGTTTCACCAGCAGAACGAGAAAGGACGTATTGTCGTCAACTGGAGGAGTCGGGTGAAGCAGCCTGACTCAAACAAACCGGTCTCCAGAATAACCGGGGAGGTTCATCCCGGGGTTACTCGCTTTGAGAATAGAAATACCGGCCCCAGTCATGGGCGCAAGCACACCGAGCTTGATGAGTAGCGGTCTGCAGTTCATCTTCCTAGTAGTTATAAACAGACACCTCAACTGTGCCAGTCCATGTTGTCACAGCGCCATGTAGTTCATGGCAAACACGGTGTAGATACGAACTGAATGTGCTTCTCTGGAAACCGGTGCAGCGCCTGCCAACTGATTGGACAACAACGGCATGCATAATTATCGAGGCAACGAGTGTTGCTATCTACTTTTGTGATCCACACAGCCTATGACAACGCGGTAGCAATAAAAACATCGACGGCTTAACACAGGCGAAAGGGGCGGAACTGCCGCGCCACACCCAAGAGGACATTGTATTACCAGTTGAATAGGAAGCGCCTTGACTTCAGGTGGCCAGTTGAGGCGCTGGTCTAAACACCATGAATGCTCACCCGCCATCTATTAGGTAGCGTTGCACTCAGAGCCTGCACCCACCTTGCGGTTTATTACTTTTTGCACCATGTTTTAGGCAGCATATTCAGTTTGCATTCAGGTTTGATATCTACACTTGTATAAATGCGCTGCTTCAGCCTGCTACGTTGTAATTTACGGCAAGGATTTGCTGGCTAATGACGCGAGGGATTCGCATGGAACTGTTGACTCTGCTTATTGTTTTATTACTGAGCTTAGGCGCCGGCCTGCTAGTGCAGTGGCTGCCTATGCGCCACCAGCCGATAGCCACCTACCCGCAGCGCGCGCCTTTTCTAGGCGGTGGTACGCCAGATAGCCACGCCTGGAGCCGCTATCACGTCCGCTATTATCCCATGACGCTGCTGCTGATCGCCTTCGAAATGGAGATGATGTTCATGTATCCATGGGCGGTTGTCTTCGTAGAGAAGGGCATGATGGCAGTAATGGAGATGGGCATGTTCCTGGCCATCCTGTCGGTTGGCATTGTTTACGCCTGGCGTGAGGGGGTATTCAAGTGGCAGTGAACTGGCTACGGAAACTCGCTTCGCATAAGCGGGCTCCCGTATTTCCTGTGCTGGGCAAGCAGGGCGATAAAGCGCTGCGGTACCTCGCGCTATCGCCGGAAATCGAACTGGTCGATTCGCCACGCCACGCCAGTGTGTTGCTGATTGCGGGGGAGGTTCCGGCTGATAGATTAGAGCCTCTACGTCGTGTTCACGATCAGTTGCCTGATCCTTTCACTACGCTGTGGTTTCGTAACGAACCGTGGCCTCATCTTGAAAACGTGGATCGGATCGATGATCTCACCGATTTACCTGCGGCCCTAACCAAAGCACATCGTGAACTGATGACAGGCCAGCGTGACAGTGGATGCCGCATCTTGTCGGATAGACCGCCCAATCCTTGGAAAGGTGAAGGAGACTTCGGCCAAGGTGGCGAAGGCATGATGGGTGGAGTGCCCTACGGGCGGCCCATGGCCATGAATATGCAGGAAGATATCAGCGATGGTTTGACGCTGGATTCGCTGACTTTTCGGCTCGGGCCGTTCTTCATGGCATTTCCGCCCGGCATGGCAGCGGAGGTTACGTTGCAGGGGGATCTGGTTCAGTCATGGGAAACGCAGTTGGAGCCGTATCCGCAACGCCTCGACGCGGTGTTTTTCAACGCTCGGAAGCACCCCGTCCCCATCGCCGAGATTGAGCTCGCACGGGCCCGTCATCATCTGCAGCGCCTGTACCATGCGCTGCATCTTGCTGGGCTGGAAGCACTCAGCCTAAGTTCCTTGCGCCTGGCACACGGTTTGTCGACATCAAGCACGCTAGATGGGCTACGTCGACGCCTGGTTCGCAGTGGCTTCTTTCATCTGGCTGCTGTAGGCGGTGGTGTGCTCAATACAGAGCAGGCCCGACAGTTTGGCGGGCCTGCCGCTCGTGCTGCCGGGCTGGCTGATGATTTGCGTTCACACGATGCCGGTTATCGCCGTCTAGGGTTTTCCCCCGTATGCCAGGACGGAGGAGGAGTCTCGGCCCGTTGGAAGCAAATCTTGGACGAAGTCGAACAATCCTTAATGTTGGCACGCCAGGCCGAACGGGATGAGGTGTACACGAACGATGTGGATTGCATCGAGACGCCACGGGGGCCGTGGGACGAACAGCCTCCCGAAGATGCTAGCGCGATTCTTGACGAGATCTTACCAGGCCTGGAGTGGGGCGATGCACTGGCTACTATTGCTAGTCTGGATATAGCGGCGGTAGCCGATAGAGGGGGCGGAACACAGTCGCCTGGTGAGTCACGGGCAGTGCAGGGAGGTTCGGGTAATGTTGTTAAGTGAGCTGTTCCTGCCTGTACTGATGGTGATGTTCATGCTGACTGTCGGCGCCTACGTCGTGGCGGTGCTTGATCGGCTTATTGCCGGTGCATTCGGCGCCCCTCAGGCAGGCCGTGTCTGGCTTGCTCCCATGGCCCGAGGGGCTTGGCTGATGACCCAACACGCCAATGCCACCGAAGCACCGGACTGGCAGGCCTGGCGGCTGGCGCCGGCACTGTATTTGGCGTTGGCTGCAATCGGACTGGCCGTGGTGCCGTGGTCGGAGTCGCTGGTCGCCACTGACTTGGTCACCAGCGTGGTGCTGTGGGGCAGCGTGGAAGCATTAGCGACAGTGGTTATCTTCTTGCATGGCTGGTCGGCAAACGCGCTGCTGGCACTCATCGGCGGCTACCGTTATGTGGCGCTAGGGCTCTCTTACATCCTGATCAGCATGTTTGTGCTAATTGGCGTGGCATTGCCGGCCGAATCGCTACAGTTCACCCAAGTGGTCGCCTCGCAAGAAGCGCTGTGGAATGTCATACGCCAACCGCTGGGGTTGCCATTGTTCCTGATTGTCGGCCTAGGCATGACCTTCTGGGGCCCGCTCAACCTTGCTGATTCGAAGGACCTGGCTGGAGGAACGGCTTCTGAGATCTCTGGGCCACCTCGGCTGGTCTGGGATGTGGCTCGGGCGGCCATGTTGGTTGCTTTCAGTGGTGTGGCAGCAAGTGCTTTTTTAGGTGGCTGGATGGGACCTTGGCTACCCGGTCCGTTATGGATGGCCATCAAGATGCTGGCAGTGCTACTCGTGTTGCTATTGCTTGGACGGGTACTGCCGCGTATTGCCCCTGAGCGCTGCGTCACCTTGATGTGGGTGGTGCTGTTACCACTGTCGTTTATCGACCTGGTGTGGGCTGGCATAGGGGCGCTGCTATGAATCACGGCATTGGCATTGATATCACGTTTCTATCATTGGCCACGCTCGCGGTGGTCACCGGATGGCGAGTGTTTCGTACCGATTCCATGGTACGCGCCTCCTTTTTCCTGCTGGTGTCGTTCATCGCCGTAGGCGTGATCATGATTCTGCTGGCAGCGGAATACCTGGGCGTGGCGATGTTCTTCATGATGGCTGTGGAGATGACGGTCATGGCGCTGTTCATGGTCATGTTCATGATGAATCCTGCCGGCCTTAACCCGATGAATATGGTTCACCAGGAACGTATCGCTATCGGGGCGGGGATTGTCGGCTTCCTGGTATTGGGCGCCATGGCGCTATTGGCTGCCTTTCCTGACCAGCCGGTCTCGGCAGACCTTGAGCCAGTTAGATCCCTAGGCAATGAGATGCTTGGTGACTCGATGCTGATCTTCGAGTCGGCGGGCATCGTGCTTTTAACCACCATGATCGGCGTGGTGGTGTTGTCGAGTCATCGGGGCCGCTATGGGGCGGCTGCAGTGGGTTCGCTACCGCCGGGGCTGGAGCCGGGTGGCGACCCGGCGGGTAAGCTCGAGGAGGACGAAGAGGAAGAGAGTGGTGGTCATCAACACCATCATCACCACTGACCAAGCAGACAGATAGGCAGGGAGGCTTGCATGACACTAACCACACTTTTGCTATTGGCAGCGGCACTGATTGGCATCGGGATTTATGGTGCGCTTTCCCAGCAATCGTTCGTGATGCTGATGATGGGACTGGAACTGATCCTCAATGGCGTCATGCTCGCCGCGGTGGCGTTCTGGGCCTTTAGCGGGGCTGGGGCGCCAGAAGGGCAACTGCTGACGATCATTGTTATGGCGGTGATGGCCATTGAGATGGCCATGGGATTTGCTTTGGTAGTAGCCGTCTTCCGCGGTAAGCAGGCCGACATGACCGAGTCACTGACCGGGTTGAAGCACTGATGTTGTGGTTTGTTCCTCTTTTCCCACTGCTTGCCGCCCCCGGGATGTATTGGCTTGGCAAGCGCTTGTCCGCTAGGGATAGTGGTCGAGCCGTGTTGGGCCTGATGGGGGCGGCAGTCGCTGTCGTTACCCTGCTGCTCGCGAGTGTGGCGCTCATGGGGGACTGGGGTGGTGCCTATCGCTGGAGCTCACGGATCGTCCTGTCGGTTGGGATGACACCAGCGAGCGCTGTATTTGCCATCGTCGTGCCACTGATCGCTACACTGATCATAGCCTATAGCGCCTACCATGAGTCTGAGCCCGTCAGTGAGGGCGTGCCAACGCGTCCACCCGTCAGGTTGGTCGCTCTGCTGACGGCATTTGTCGGGGCGATGGAGCTTCTCGTGCTGGCTGAGGATCTGGTGACCCTGCTGATCGCCTGGGAGCTGGTCGGGGCCTGTTCATGGGCACTGATTGCCCACGAGTGGCAAGAGGGCGACAACCTGCGGGATGCCGCCTGGGCGTTCCTGGTCACTCGCTTCGGGGATCTGGGGCTGTACATTGCAGCGGCGGCAGCGTTTGCCGGCACTGGCTCGTTTGCCTTTGCTGACCTGTCCCAACTCGATGGGTGGCTACTGGATGTGTTTGTTGCCGGCGCCGTGTTGGCTGCAGCGGCCAAGTCCGCCCAGGTTCCCTTCTCGCCATGGTTGTTTGCCGCCATGTCCGGGCCAACACCGGTGTCGGCATTACTCCACGCGGCGACCATGGTCGCCGCAGGTATCTATCTGGTGATTCGGCTGCATGCGGAGATGGCTGCCGTTGCCTGGTTTGGGCCGGTTGCCATCACGTTAGGCTTGGCCACCGCCCTGGCAGGGGGGGTCGTGGCCTATCTGCAAAGGCATGCCAAGAAGCTGCTGGCCGCCTCGACATCGGCTCAGTATGGCCTGATGTGGTTAGCGGTAGGGGCAGGCTTTCCCGGTGTCGCCCTGGTGCACTTCGTCACACACGCCTTCACGAAAGCGGCTTTGTTCCTAGCAGCCGGCATTGCCGAACGTCATGTCGGCAGCTACTCGCTAAATACGATGCGCCTCGGGCGACTGCTTCCGGGGATTGCAGTGGCGACCATGGTGGCCAGTCTGGCGCTGGCAGGGGTTATCCCGCTGGGGGCATCCTGGAGCAAGGAGAAGATCATTACTGCTGCTGGCCATCAGGCGTCCTGGCTGGCCGTGATCGCCGCCATCGCTGGTGGGCTCAGCGCGTTGTATGCAACACGCTTTCAGTTGCTCGCATTTGGACGAGGTCTGCATGGCCCCACGAAAACTGCCCCATCACAGCCAGGGCACTCCTCGGTTGAGGCCGGCTCGCTCTACCTGCTTTCGGCAGGCACGCTAGTGCTATCTCTGCTCTGGTGGCCCGGTGTGGGAAACGACCTTGCTAACCTGCTATCGATCCAGCTTCCCCAAACCAAACTGTGGGAACTGATCCTGTCGCTACTGCTGGTGGCGCTAGGCATTGGCGCTGGGTTTTGGGCGGTGCGCCGAGAGGGGTCGAATCAGAGCCGACAGAGCGAGACGCATGCTGCTATGGCGAACTGGTTTGGCCTGCCAGCTCTGGCAGAGCGGGGGATTTCTACCTTCATGAGGTTCAGCCATGGCCTGGCACGTTTCGATGATCGCGTAGTGGATGCTGGATTACGGGGCCGCGGAGTAAGTGCTGCGATATCCTTCAGCCATGGCCTGGCACGCTTCGACGATCGAGCTGTAGATGCTGGCATCCGCGCCAGCGCCCGTTTTGGCGTGTGGCTGGCCAAGGTCAGTGATCGACGTGGCGAAGGGGCATTCGATGGCGCAACGAGCCTACTAGCGAGAGGCGTTGACTGGGCGGGCCAAGTAGCGCGGCAGGCCCATACCGGACAGACGCATCATTACTACACCGGTATCGCGGCAGGGTTCGCCGTAATTTTTATAATCTTGGGCATAGGAGCACTCCTTTGATTCTCACCGCAACCTTGGGCCTTCCCATGCTGGGAGCTCTCGTACTCGCCGTTTCACGCCGTTGGACAGAGACCACGGCTCGCCTGTTTGCTGTGGGGGTTTCCCTATTGCCTGTATTACTGCTGGCCTGGGCTTGGCTGCAGTTCGATACCCAAGGCGCACTATTTCAATTTGTCGAAGAGGTGCCTTGGGTACCCAGCCTGGGCATGGCATACCGGCTAGGCGTAGACGGCATCGCGCTGGCTATCGCGACGATGAGTTCCTTGGTCTTCGCTGCCAGTATTGCCTATCCCATTAACACGCAGAACCAGCCTCGGCAGTACTACGCTTGGATGCTCTTTCTGCAGTCCGTGTCGCTTGGCGTCTTCCTCTCATTGGACCTGCTGCTCTTCTATGTCTTTTTCGACCTGAGCCTGGTGGGGATGTTTTTCCTGATCGGCCGCTGGGGGCACGGTCAGGCCCAGCATTCAGCATTCAAGTTCTTTCTTTACACTTTCTGTGGTTCGCTACTGTTGTTGCTGGCATTCATCGGGCTTTATCTATCAGTCGAGCCACACACCTTTGACATGCGAGTGCTGATCGAGCAGCAGCCATTGGCGGGAGCGGGTGTGTCTGCTGGCCTCATATTTCTCGCCCTCATGCTCGGCTTCGCCATCAAGACTCCCATCGTGCCCGTGCATACCTGGTTGCCCCAAGCGCATGTCGACGCTCCCGGACCGGCCTCGGCAGTTCTCGCCGGGGTGCTGCTCAAGATGGGCACCTACGGGATTCTGAGGATTCCGTACTCAATGATGGGGGAGACCTTTGCCCGCTACGCTCTGATTATCGCTCTCTTTGCTGTGGTTTCTATTCTCTATGGTGCCCTCGTGGCATTTGGCCAGGGAAATTTGAAACGACGCATTGCCTATACCTCTATCAATCATATGGGCTACACGGTGCTAGGGATCGCCGTGGCTGGCGCCTTGTTCCAGGATGCGGTATATGCCCGCGAGATGGCACTGATAGGGGCCACGGTAGAGATGGTGGCACACGGACTGATTACCGGGGCGCTGTTTCTGATCTGCGGCTCGTTCTGGCAGCGCACCGAGGAATACGATTTGGATAGCTATGGTGGGCTGCTCCGACAGGCACCGCTATTGGCAACGTTCGCCATACTCGCCTCGTTTGCCAGCCTGGGGCTTCCTGGTCTGGCCGGCTTCGTGGCGGAGTTCCATATCTTTGCCGGCACCTTTGCCGTCTACCCTTGGCTCGCTGTCATTGGTGTGCTGGGCATTCTGATCACGGCAGCGTTGTTTCTGCAGATGCTGCAAAAACTGTTCTTCGGGGCGATGCCGCAGCGATGGGCGAAGTTTGACGATCTACGCCCAGCTGAGTGGGGTGTGCTCGGGGTGCTGTCGGCAGGCTTCGTGATCATTGGTATTGCGCCGCAGTTCCTGCTGACCCTCATAGAGGCTTCAGCAACGCTGTTGGTAGGAGCCCGCTGATGCCTATTGGTGATGTGTTGCCGGAAATCAGCCTGACGCTCGGTGCTGTGATTATCGTATTGTTCGCGGCTTTCGCCCGACAACACCAGCATGTCTGGGCGGCTGTACTGGCGTTGCTCACGATTGGGCTTTGTATTGGGTTGACCTTTACGCAGTGGGATGGACCGCCGAGGCTGACGTTCTCGGGTGTGTGGGCCCTGGACGGCATGGCACTCTCCAGCAAACTAGTCGTGTTGATTGCCGGCGCGCTGGTTATTGCCATGTCCCCTGAGTGGATGCAGACCGATCGCCGCCATGCCGAGTATTACGCATTGATGTTGTTCGCGCTGTTGGGTGTGATCATGATGGCGTCAGCCAGTGACACCATGGAACTGGTCGTCGGTGTGTTGCTGTCGTCGGTGGCCAGCTATCCGCTGGCTGCCTATCACCGCACCTGGGCACCCGCCCTGGAAGCTGGCATGAAGTATTTTCTGATGGGAGCCTTGACCAACACTTTACTGACGATAGGCGTTGTCGTGTTGTTCGGCCTGACTGGTAACACAGGCTATCCAGAAATCGCACAAAAACTTTCCGTAGGTCACGACAGCCTGGCGCTAACCATCGCCACTGCCTCTATCATACTGGGCTTGTCCTTCAAGCTGGCGGCTTTTCCGGCCCACGCCTGGATGCCGGATGTAGCCCAAGGTTCCCCGGCACCGGTGGCAGCCTTCTTGACCGTAATTCCCAAGATTGGCGCTGCCGTCGCATTGGCCCGTTTCGTGTCATTAATGCCGCCGGATGTCGCCTGGCGAGCGATTGTGGCTCTGATCTCGGTCACGACCATGACGCTGGGTAACGTGGCTGCCCTTCGACAGACAGATGTACGGCGCCTGCTGGGTTGGTCATCGGTTTCCCAGTCCGGCTATGCCTTGATGGCGATCGTGGTAATGGGAACAAGCGACCAGGCTCTACCGGCGCTGGTGTTCTTTTTGGCCAGCTACGCCATTGCTAACTTGGCGGCTTTCGCTGTGGTCACCTATCTGAGAGGGCGCACTGCACTGGAGAGCTATCAGGGGCTAGCCAGACAGGCACCTATTGCCACAACGATACTAATCGCTTCGCTACTTTCTTTAGTGGGTATCCCGCCGCTGATCGGTTTTTTTGGCAAACTCATGTTGTTCAGCGTCACGATTGAGGGGGGATACGCTTGGCTGGCATTCGTGGCTGCCGCCAACACCGTTGTCTCGCTGTTCTATTACCTGCGCATCGTGGCGCGGATGATGTTTAGCGATACCCGACCCACTGTGCATGTACTGGTGGGCCAGTGGGCACGAACCACCATGATCGTGTCTGGCTTGCTGTTGATTGTCGGTGGGCTTGGTGCAGAAATGCTAATGGAGTTCACGGATTCGATAGGCTTTGTGCGTTAGGCCTGGCCTGCCGAATCAAGCTAAACGGAGTAATACTTAGAGGGAGTTATTTATGTCACCTATTCAAGATTTAACTATCGAAACAATCGATAGCATTCATACCAAGGAGTGGCTGCGTGCGTACCAGCGGGTTCGTGCCGCCACCGACGCAATTTGCGAACCTCTGCATAAAGAAGATTACATGGTGCAGAGCATGCCGGACGTCAGTCCCCCGAAATGGCACATCGCCCATGTCAGCTGGTTCTTCGAAGCCTTCATCCTCAAGCCGTTTCACCCCAGCTACCAGACCCTCGACCCCGCATACGATTACCTTTTCAACTCTTACTATGAGACCCACGGTACGCCGTTTCCTCGTCCTGAACGCGGCATGATTTCGCGCCCCACAGTGGATGACGTCTATCGCTATCGCGCGCACATTAATCAGGCCATGGAAGAATTGCTCAACGACCCTCCGCAAGAACACCTGCAGGAGATTCTCCATCGTCTGGAGCTTGGGTTGCCTCACGAGCAGCAACATCAGGAACTGCTATTCATGGACATAAAGCATATCCTGGCCCAGAACCCGCTCTGCCCAGTCTATCGAGGTGATCTTGTGTCGGCACCCGCCCATGAGGTCGGTGAACTCGGTTGGCACGCTTATCCAGCCGGCGTGCGGCAGATAGGTCATGATGCCAACGATAGCCGTTTTGCCTACGACAACGAAATGGGGCGTCATCGTCAATTCATTGAGGCTTTCCAGATCGCTGACCGTCCGGTTACCAATGGTGAATTTCTCACGTTCATGCAGGCGGGGGGATACGACAAACCTGACTATTGGCTGTCGGATGGCTGGGCCACGGTCAAGGCGGAAGGCTGGAAGGCGCCACTTTACTGGGTCGAGCGGGACGGCGTCTGGCATCACTATACGTTAAGCGGGCTGGTGCCAGTGGACGTGAATGCGCCGGTTTGCCATGTCAGCTTCTACGAGGCCGATGCCTATGCCCAATGGGCCGGCGCACGCCTACCTACTGAGGCCGAGTGGGAGGCGGTGGCTCAACATGTCCCCCTGCATGGCAACTTCGTCGAACAAGGCCATCTTCAGCCGGTCGCGGCTGCCCCCGGCGGATCCAGCGAGGGGCCGAGGCAGATGTTCGGTGATGTTTGGGAGTGGACCGGCAGCGCCTATCGGCCCTATCCAGGATTTCGCAAGTTGCCGGGCAGCTTAGGTGAATACAACGGCAAGTTTATGTCGGGGCAGATGGTGCTTCGAGGTGGCTGTTGTGCCACCCCGGAAGACCATATCCGCACGACCTATCGTAATTTTTTCCCACCTCATGCCCGTTGGGCATTTTCCGGATTCCGTCTTGCTAAGGAGAGCTAATCATGAGCCTGGCCGTACAATTCCACGACTTGCACCCGTCCCCAGCCTCAACATCGCTTCGCGATGAGATACTGACGGGATTCAGAGCCGATCAAAAGTTCGCCTCGCCAAAGTTCTTTTATGATCAGCGTGGTTCTGAGTTATTTGATCAAATTTGTGAGCAGCCAGAATACTACCCGACACGGACCGAGGAGGCGATCCTCGCGGAGGCCGCCGATGATATAGCCGAGATAGCCGGGCATGAAGCGACGTTGATCGAGCTTGGCAGCGGGGCGAGCCGTAAGGTACGACTTCTACTGGAAGCCATGCGTCCTAGCAGTTACCTGGGAATCGACATCTCGCGGGATTTTCTGCTCGACAGTACACGACGACTAGCGGCGGATTACCCATGGCTTGAAGTGCATGCCGCCTGTGCCGATTTCTGTTGCAATATGGCCTTACCGGACGGGCTATGCTGCGAAAGACCGGTCGGTTTTTTTCCTGGTTCAAGTATCGGTAATTTCGACCCCCAAGCCGCTGAAGATTTTCTTCGTGGACTGCATTCTTTGTTACCCACCGGCAGCGGATTGTTGGTAGGAGTCGACTTGGTTAAGGATAAGCCGACCCTTGAAGCCGCCTACAACGATGCAGCGGGTGTGACGGCAGCATTCAACCTAAATCTATTGGAACGGCTACGGCATGAGCTGCACGCTAAAATCGATCCCGCCAATTTTGTCCATCATGCGTTCTTCAACGAAGCACACTCTCGTATTGAGATGCATCTGGTCAGTCAGTTACCTCAAGTCGTCACTATTGAAGGGGAGCGCTTCAGTTTTCTGGAAGGCGAGACAATCCACACTGAAAACTCGTATAAATACACGCTCGAGGGGTTTCAGGCGTTGGCGGGACGTGCGGGATTTGAGGCGCTCTCGTCCTGGACCGATGCGAATAGCTTGTTTAGCGTCCACTACCTGACGCGTGCCTAGGGGACACTGATAGCGCGGCCACTACAACTCCACATTAAGCGCTGATAGGGAAGGCCAAGGACAGGCCAATCCCGGGAGTACACATAAGGGGTCGCGCCAGTTCGCGGTGTCACTTCGGCGCTGAGGGTAGCCACCTTGAATTGAGGGGCGCGCTTAAGGACCATTCCTTCGTAGCAGATAGCTGCAGTGATGCCGGTGGTCGTGGTACTTAGCAGTTCTCGGCCGGTTTCGATGGCACGCATGCGTGACATCTGGAAGGGCAGGTGAGGGCCGAACCAAGCATTGTTGCTGACATTTACTAGTAACTGCGCTTCGGACAGAAGTTCTGTGACTTCGGCACCAAGACCGCTTCGTAGGAGATGAAGACCCCTAAGGGCGCCTCTGATGCATTAAGAACGTGTGCTTGCCTTCCCGGTATGAAAACAAACATGGCCGCCCCGAGCACGTCGGGGACCGAACCCAAGAAGTCTCGAAACGGAACATATTCACCTAATGGCACCAAGTGCGTTTGTAGTAGAAGCCTGAGAGATGGGAGAGGCTCACCACCACATTTTAGATACGACCCTCCGCTTCGCATATCGGGACGCCAATCAGTAACAAGTTGCCTGCCTGCTCGGCTAACGCCTCAAGCTCAGCAAGATATTCATTAGCCTGGTTATATCACATCGGGGTTGCTGCTTCTGACCAGATCCCGATGTCGGTCCCGAGGGCAAGGTACCGTGGCTTTTTTCGAGCACTACGCTTACTTATTAGCACTAGGGAAACACTACAAAAAACCGCCTGAGCTTGCAGGTAGTCATCGTCAGGGAATTGGTATCTAGCTTTTTGTCACCGTCTGCCAAAGCTGCCCTATGAATAGAGTTCTTCGCTGTGCTAGCGCAAGAAAAAGCCTTGCTGCGCAAATTGTCGACTAGCGTACCCTCCATCAGTGACGGAAACCGCTGTAAACCGACGGCCGGCTTCCCGCGTTCACGGCCTATTAGCTTCACGGAGCCCGCCCCGGCTCGTTCAGACCAGACTAATCGTTATGCTTTTTACCAAATAAAATTCCAACACGCGCGCGCCGCAACGGCTCACCGATCAAGACGATCAGCCCGACCCCAACCGCAATGGCGAGCATATCGGAAGGTATCAGCTTGAAACCGCCTAAGGCGATCAGCAAAGCTGTGGCCGCAGCCGGCGGGTGCGAGGCCTTAAGTAGCTGCTGAACGAGCAGGCAAATTCCCATCGCGATGGCCGATGCGACGACGCGCGACAGGGGCATGGTCTGGCTCGACAGCACCGATGCCCATACGAGGAGCCGGTTAAGCTGTGTACTCAATCGGCAAGGAGTGTCGGTAGACGTCATTTGTCCACGGACACGGGTGGCTGATCAAAAACATTAATCACATGCTACAGGCCTCGCGCGCTAGGTAGCCCACGCGAGAATATAACGTTCACGTTCATCGCGCCCGCCTTTACCAAGGGAGTGACTCCCCATTGCTATGCCATAACCCACCATTGTTATCTAGTGTCAGCGCTTCAATACGTGCGGCAATGCCCAATGCAGCCTCTTGTGGACTGATCAATCCACCAGAATTAACCATGCGTGTTTTCACATAGCTGGGATGAAGGTGAGCCACGGCAATACCCAACGACCTCAAGTCCATCGCCAACGATTTACCAAACGCATTGAAAGCAGCTTTAGAGGCTCGGTAACCTAGCACCCACCGGAGTCGTTATCCGCTAGTGAGCCCATGTGGCTAGTGATATTAGCGAACTTGCTACCCTTTTTAAGATTTGGTAGTAGCGCTTCCACTACTCGCTGTGGCGCATAGACGGTGATTTCTATCTGCTCGCGGATACTATCGAAATCAACACCACCTAGTAACTCATCGCGAAGCAGTCCGCGTTGTTAATTAATAGATCTACCTCTTGGCCATTAAGCGCCTCGACCAGCCGGGCGACGTCGCCAGGCCGGGTGTCATCAATGCCCTCATTCACCTGATCGGCCTCGCGATCTAGTTCTTCCGACGACTGGCGGCAGGCACCGAACACTCGCCATCCAGCATCAAAATAGTGTTCTGCGAGCACCAAACCTACACCGCGGTTGACACCCGTAACGACAACTGCCGATTTCATTTTTGTCCCTCGCTTCCTTTCCTAATGTGTCCTACCAAGCCTAGGTGATAATAGCGCTACTGACCTGGAATAACCCACAAGACGTGCCCTTAATATACATTCAATCCCTTGGTTAAACTTGTGCAACCCAAGGCTTCTTGACTATGTTTCAAGTTATGTATGCGAATCGACACAGAGGTAGAGCTGCATATTAAAAATAAAGAATTCATGGAGGAATGCCCATATGAGCCAGCCGTGCACGATCATTTTCGATGGAGAAGAAATAAGAGGCATCGCCGATGAGCCATTGATCGACTTTCTAGAAGGTCATGGCATCGCTTTGCCAAGTGTTTGTTATCATCCCTCGCTAGGGGCGATTGAAACCTGCGATGCCTGCTGGGTCGAAGTCAATGGAGAGCTAAAACGAGGCTGCGCGCTGCGTACCCAAGAAGGGATGCAAATTTCCAGCCGTGATCCACAGGCTGTTGCAGCACGCCACGAAGGAATGGATCGCCTGCTTAGCAAGCATGAGCTGTACTGTACGGTATGTGAAAACAATAATGGCGATTGCAGCCTGCATAACGCAGTGGTGGAAATGGATATCCCCATTCAACGTTATGAGTTTCAACCTAAACCGCATGCTAAAGACACTACTAGTCCGTTTTATACCTACGATCCTGACCAATGCATTCTGTGTGGCCGTTGTGTCGAAGCGTGTCAGAACATCGAAGTCAATGAAACCTTAAGCATTGACTACGCCAGTGAAAACCCTCGCGTACTTTGGGATGGCGGCAAGGAAATCAATGATTCAAGCTGCGTTCATTGTGGACATTGCGTCACTGTTTGCCCTTGCAACGCACTGATGGAAAATAGCATGGATGAGCATGCGGGTCCGCTTACCTCCATGCCATGGTCACTTAAACGGCCGATGATCGAAATCGTCAAGAAAATCGAAACGACCATCAGCGCTAAGCCCATCACAGGGATTTCGGAAATAGATTCAGCTTGGCGCCAGCCCGGCATCAAACGCACTAAAACGGTCTGTACCTATTGTGGCGTCGGTTGCTCATTTGAAATGTGGACGCGCGATCGTCATATCCTCAAGGTTCAACCTTCCCCTGACGCTCCTGCCAACGGTATTTCTACCTGTATTAAAGGTAAATTTGCCTGGGATTTCGTTAATAGCGAGAAACGACTGACCACTCCACTGATCCGTGAGAATGGCCGCTTTCGTGAAGCCAGTTGGGAGGAAGCATTAGATCTCGTAGCTCGCAGGTTGCTTGAAGTCCGCGACACGCATGGTTCTAACAGTCTGGGTTTTATTGGCTCAAGTAAGGCCAGCAATGAAGAAGCTTACCTAACTCAGAAAATCGCTCGTTTGATCATCGGCACTAACAGTGTCGATAACTCCTCGCGCTATTGCCAAAACCCCGCCACTAAAGGCTTGTTTCGCACTGTCGGCTACGGTGGAGACGCCGGTACCATCAAAGATATTGAGCAAGCTGAGGTGGTCGTGTTAGTGGGTAGCAATACGGCCGAAAACCATCCTGTGATTGCTTCAAAGATTAAAGCTGCGCAAAAACTACGCGGCCAAAAATTGATCGTCATGGACCCACGCAAGCACGAGATGGCCGAACGCGCTGATATTTTTCTACGCCCCAATGCCAGCACTGACCTTATTTGGGCTTCGGCTCTGTCGCGTTATATGTTCGATAACCACTTAGCGGACCTGGATTTTCTGGGAAGATGGGTCAATAACGTGGAGGAGTACCGCCGCTCATTGGAGCCATTCACCTTGGATTTCGCCGAATTCAAGACAGGGATTTCCAAGCAGGAGCTAATCAACACCGCCGAAATGATTGGCCGGGCAAAAAACGTCTGCCTGCTGTGGGCGATGGGAATCACCCAGCACTCCCACGGCTCGGATACTAGTACTGCACTTTCCAACTTACTACTGGTAACAGGTAATTATGGCAAGCCCGGCACTGGCGGTTACCCTATGCGTGGCCATAATAATGTGCAGGGTGCGAGCGATTTTGGCTGCCTACGCAATATGTACCCCGGCTATGATAAAGTCACCGATGAGAGCGCACGACAGCGCTGGGCTAAAGGCTGGGGCGTCGATCCGAGCCAGCTCTCTAATGAGGTCGGTGAAGGCAATTTCCTCATGGTGCAATCGGCCGACCAGGGCGATATCAAAGCGATGTATGTGATTGGCGAGGAAACTGCTTTTTCCGATGCCAATACTCATAACGTACATTCCGCCTTTGAAAATCTTGATTTTATGGTGGTGCAGGATATCTTTTTAAGCCGTACTGCGGAGTTTGCTGATGTAGTGCTGCCCGCCTGCCCTAGCGTTGAAAAAGACGGAACATTTGTCAATACGGAACGGCGTATCCAACGCTTCTATGAAGTGCTGCCACCACTTGGTGACAGTCGTCCTGATTGGCGTATCCTTACCGACTTGGCCGCTCGTATGGGCCATGATTGGGGTTACACACACCCTTCTCAGATTATGCAAGAGTGCGCCTCTATCTCGCCGATGTTCGCTGGCGTCACCTACGAACGCCTGGAGGGCTGGAAATCCCTGTCGTGGCCAGTAGCTGCGGATGGTACTGATACACCCCTTCTGTATACCGATGGATTTCATACAGAAGACGGCAAGGCCAACCTTTTCCCGATGGAGTGGAAGGAGCCTGAAGAAGCTACCGATGCGGAATATGATTTATCACTCGATAATGGTCGGATACTTGAACAATTCCAAGGGGCCAATCAGACAGGCCGCTCGCAAGGCATCTGGGATCAGGCCCCGCATGGCTTTGTCGAAGTTAGCCCTGAACTTGCCGCCGAGCGGGGCATCAAGGAAGGCACTTGGGTACGGATTACTTCACGACGCGGCAGTATCGATTTCCCAGCGTTAATTACTGACCGTGTGGCTGGCAAGACCCTGTTCATGCCAATCCATTTCGGCAAGCCGGGAGTGAACGCCCTAACGGGCGAACATAACGACCCCGTTGTACAAACGCCGGCCTACAAGGAGACAGCCGTCAAACTTGAGGTGCTCGACAAGCGCACAGAACCGCCACTACCCAGTACTAACTATCGCTTCGGGCGGCGCACGCCTAATCAAGGCGTAGCGGTTGAGGTCAAGTGGATGCAAGAAGATTATCGGTTACCGCCCGCCCAGCAAACCAATCCGAGGAAAATGTAATGGCCGAACGAATCTCCCAGGACGTGACGCCGCCAAAGATAGGCCCTGATGCTCACGAAGAGTTAGAGACCCTGCTTCAGACCCTACATGAGCATGGGGTGCTGCGCTTTACTAACGATATGGTGGCCGCCAATTCCGATATTATTCGTATCTTGGTTAACGGACTGAGTAAAGAAGGGTCTCTCAACGCTATTCAAAATATCTCGATCATGGCGATGACCTTGTCCTCCATCCCCCCGGATCGTTTTTACCAAGTGATGTTCGCGATTAAGGAGGGGATGGGCGAGGTCAGCAGCTATCATGGTAATGAAAAGAGTAGTGAAAAGAGTGACGCAAAGACCGCTGAAGAAACTGACAACAAAGAAGCACCAGGTATCCGCGGTCTGTATAAGCTGCTGCACGACGATGAACTCTGGCATGCCATCCAGCCACTACTGGCGGGGTTAAGAGCTTTTTCCGAGCGGCTCGACAAGCCTATCGACAAGCCAGTCACCGACTTTACCGGCAAGGCGACAGAGGGACCATAAACCACGAACACGCTGGTAAATGAGTGCCCAGACTAGGCTGAGCGTTTGTTGACGGCACTATTGGGCAACACATAAGAGGGTCCGAGAATCCGCTCCGAGCCTGAGTAAATATTAAAACGACCCTCGCGCAGAAATCCTACCAGTGTTATACCGAACTCTCTTGCCAGCCGCACCGCATAACTGCTGGGGGCGGAAATCGCGCATACAACCGACACCCGCGCCATGATACATTTCTGAATGAGCTCGAAACTAGCTCGTCCACTTAGTAGCATGATGCGATCAGAAAGCGGCAGCTGATTATTCAATACTGCCCATCCATTCAATTTGTCCACCGCATTATGACGTCCAACATCTTCTCGTAATACCAGTAGTTGCCCACTGGTATCAAACAGGGCAGCGGCGTGTAACCCGCCGGTTTGCTCGAAGAGTGTTTGATGCTTGTGTAGCTCTGCTGGCAACGAAGAGAGCAGTTGTCGACTCAACTGATTGGAAAATGCTAAAGGTGGCAGCCCCTGCATAGCCTCAAGATTCAGCTTTTTCTTACCGCATACGCCACAGGCGCTGTTAGAGAGAGATGAACGCTCCAAGCGTTCGGCCTTAGTGGCATTAAAGCGCTTAAGCACTACTTGCAGTACATTGGGCTGCCCGACTAGATGGTCGATAACTTCAAAGTCATCCTTAGTACGCGCGAGCCCCTCGCTTAGCATTAATCCGGCGGCCAGTTCTCGATCGTGGCCTGGTGTTCGCATAGTGATAACAGGTTCGGCACCCGATAGGCGGATTTCCAACGCCTCTTCGATGGCCAAAGCGTCCTCTCTGGCGGTGATACCTTTGGCGTCTAAGGTGAGGATATCCAAATGAATATCGCCGTATTCGTGCGCGTTCCTCGCTATATCCATTGTAAGCTCCTTGCCCTGGTCTCTTCCTGAGTCGCGGCCACTTTTTTAGCAAGCAACAAGTCCACTATCTTTGAGGCTAGTTCAGCTTTTACCACCTGCCAATAAGATATGTGCTTAATCCTCCACATACCGCTAAAAAACCGCTATTCATATATATAGGTAACCGTACGCTGTCCAGCATCAAGGTGTCATCGCTTGTTCACCTACTTGACTCCGCATTGTCATTCCCCCCGTCCAGGATCCTTACAAAGAGAATATAGGAAACACTACAAAAAACCGCCTGAGCTTCCAGGCAGCCATCGACAGGGTATCGGTATCTAGCTTTCTGTCACCGTCTGCCAAAGCTGCCCTATGGATAGAGTTCTTCGCTGTGCTAGCGCAAGAAAAAGCCTTGCTGCGCAGATTGTCGAGTGGCGTACCCTCCATTGAGTGACGGAAACCGCTGTAAATCGACGATTAGTTTTCCGTGTTCACAGTCTATTAGCCTCACGGAGCCCGCCGCAACCCGCTCAGATCAAACTATTTATTACGCTTATCACCAAACAAAATTCCAGCACGTGCGCGTCGCAACGGCTCACCGATCAAGACGATCAGCCCGACCCCAACCGCAATGGCGAGCATATCGGAAGGTACCAGCTTGAAACCGCCTAAGGCGATCAGCAGAGCTGTGGCCGCAGCCGGCGGGTGCGAGGCCTTAAGTAGCTGCTGAACGAGCAGGCAAATTCCCATCGCGATGGCCGATGCACCGACGCGCGACAGGGGCATGGTCTGGCTCGACAGCACCGATGGGGCCTGGCTCGCCCCGGTCAGTAGAACACCGACTGCGCCTGCGGCCACGCCAATCAAATGCCCCATCACCGTGTTGTAAAGCCTGGCCGACTCTAGGTTGGGCTTGTGCACATGCAGGAAAATGCTCGGACCCAGGCTGGGGAATAGCCAGGGTTGACCGGCAATGACCGCTACACCCCCGATCAATAGCGTCGTGAATGCAGCGGTGACCGGGGACCAGAACCACTCCGGTCCGCCAAATGGCTTTCCATTCTTCGTATCCTCGCCCATCAACTTGGCACTATCAGACTTTGCGGAGCGGTCTGCTTGATTCGCGTCTTCAGCCAGGCCAATTGCCGACTGTTATGCTCCGACATGCGCTGCAATAGCTCCATCATTTCGTCGTCGCGCAGCGCCTGCGTAGCTTGCTTCAACACAACGATCGATATATGCGATTCCTGTGCCAGCAACCAGCAATCATGCAAATCACGCAGTAGCGAAAGAGGGCCCTTATGGTGGCTCGGCTGAAGCACCTCAAGCAGCTTATCTGCCTCCTTTTCCTGAGTTTCGCCGTAGCGCTGGATGCATGGTTGCAAGTCTTCGGAATGCTCTTGTGAGAAGCGCGCTAGCATTTTGCATATCGCGCCAATGTCCGGCTCGGCTTTATGCTTTTCCGCCACGGCGAACAGCGCCTGAGCAGTGGCGCGCGAGCTATCGTCGAGCAGACCGAGGTAATCGGCCACATGCGCCCTGGGGTTCTCCGAAGCCTCCTTTAAATGCTCGTCGCGCATCGGATCATCCATCTCGAAGGGCTCGCCCGGTTGCATCTTTCGCAAACGCACCGCGGCGTACTTGAAATACGGCTGTTTGCTCACCGGATCCCACTCATACAGCGTCATCTCGTTGACTGCTCGAGGCCGCTCGTCATTGTCCCAGTAGCCATAGTGAAACGGCATGAACACATGGCCTGGCTCGATATCACCAATACGCGCTGGAGCGTAGGCCCACCCGCGCCGGCTCTCAATCTGCAACATGTCTCTTTCTTCGATCCCCAGGCGCTCTGCATCTTCGCCATTAAGCTGGATAAAGGCATCCGGCGCAGCTTCGTTCAGCTCGCGAGAATGGGCAGTCTTGGTTCGCGTGTGGAATTGGAACACCACTCTTCCGGTGGTCAAGTGCAACGGATAGTCCTCATCGACTATTTCGTGAGGAACAACGTAGTCGGCGCCCTTCAAAAGAGCGCGGCCAGCGGGGTTCAGCGCTTTAAACGTTTTGGGCGTGACGGCCGCACCGGTGTCCAGGTCATGACCGAAGTTCTCCGCTGTGTCGTAGAATGTACGGAAAACATAGTCGGAATAGAGGTGTTCGCGCCCGTGCGGATACTGCTCATTGCACGGCCACTGGATACCGGAGCCGCCGCTTAGTTTCTCATAGCTCATGCCCGTGTAGTCGCAGAGTTGGCCCCGCGTACATTCGCGCCACGCATCAAACGCTTCCTCGGGCGTGTTCCACTTGATCAACGGCTCGCCATCCTTGTCTCGAAAATCCATGCGGCGTGCATAATCAAGCCAGATATCGAGGTCGGCTCGCGCCTCGCCGGGGGGCTCGATGGCCTTATGCGAAATATGCACTGTCCGGTCGACGTTCGTGAAGCAGCCTGTTTTCTCGCCCCAGATCGCTGCCGGCAGCACGACATCGGCCAGAAGGGTCGTCTCGGTATGAAAACCATCTTGAGCCACCACGAAGAGATCTTTGCGAGCGAGCATCGCGCGTACTCGATGTAGGTCCGGCAGCGACACGGCGGGATTGGTGGCCGAGATCCAGAGCATCTTTAAAGTACCTTTTTCCGCGTAGCGGAAGATCTCCAATGCATGGGTCGGCGGTTTCCAGGCGGGGAGCTGTTCTTTTTCTATGTTCCACAGATCCGCCAGTTGCTGGACATGGTCCGGGTTTTCCCAGTTACGAAAGGCCGGCAAGTCGCCGTCGGCACCGCACTCGCGCGTGTTCTGTGCCGTGGGTTGGCCATTCATTTGTAATACACCGCTGCCAGGCTTCCCGATCAGGCCACGGATGAGGTTAATGTTGTTGACCTGAACCGCAGCGGCCGTTGCCTGGTTAGACTGATAGACGCCCTGCAAGACAGTAGAGACCAAGCTTTTAACCTCACCGAGAATGGTGGCAGCAGCACGCAGGTCAGCTACCGGCACGTCAGTCAGTTCTTCGACACGCTCCGGCGAATACTTCGCCACCGTTTGCCTGAGCTTGTCGAAGTCCATCGTGTGATTGTCGATGAAGTCCTGGTCGATATGCCCCGCTTCAATAATCAGGTGGAGCAGGCCGTTGAGCAGCGGCACGTTGGTGCCGACCCGTGGCGCCAGGTGAACGTCCGCCTTGGCCGCAGTGGCTGTACGCCGCGGATCGATTACCACCAGCTTGGGCGGGTTGGGTCCACTTAGCCGGTCGAGAATCCGCATCCACAACACAGTCTGGGTATTGGAAATGTTATGGCCAACGTGAAGAATCCCCTCGGTCATATCCAGATCGGTATAGCTTCCCGGCTGACCGTCCGAGCCGAAGCTTTCCTTCAACGCTGCCGCAGCGGTTGCAGTGCATAATCGGGTATTACCGTCCATATGAGGTGTGCCGAGGCCAGCCTTACCGATCACGGCGAGGGTATAGTACTCCTCCAGAAATAGCTGGCCCGACGTATAGAAGCCTATTGCATTAGCCGTGTACTGCTCATAAATCTCTTTTGAGCGGCGCACGATCAGCTCCATCGCTTCGTCCCAGCTAGCCGGTTCCAGTTGGCCGCTGTCACGGCGAATCAACGGCTGAGTGAGCCGATTATCGCTGTGGTTGGCAATCCAGCCATGCAACCCCTTCGGCCCGAGCCGACCTCGGTTGACCCGGTCATCGGTGCGACCGCGCACGCCGACGATTTTTCCTTCCTTGACGCCGATGTCTAACCCACATCCGTTCGAGCACAATACACAGGCCGATTGCACCCAGCGCTCAGGCTCGTCGGCAAGCTGATAATCAGGGCGATCGGGCCATTTGCCAACGTAGGGCGTTCTATCACCCCAGATATTGTCGATACTGTCTCGGGATTGTGCGGTCATGGCAGGCTCCTAACATGCATGTATGTGACAACTGAGAGCAGCATAGTAGATAACGGCCATCTCAACAGGAGCGGTCTAGCTGAATCGGACCAGGTATTCTAGACACTGTTTGGTCTAGTATTTGGGGTTTGAAGGGTTTGTCTAAGCGGTCAATGTAAGTGTTCGAATAAGGTTTTCATCTAATGATGAGCCATTATGTCAGCTTTAACTAAAAGATCGCTTCTGGCCGGGCAACGACGGCCCGAAATAGGCCGTCGTTTGTCTATATCAAACTTCTGTTTGTTCTGCCACATCCAACGCATTATCTATTTCAATCCCAATATATCGGACGATGCTTTCCAGCTTCGTGTAACCCAGGAGCAGCTGCACTGTCCTCAAGTTTTTCGTGCGACGGTATATAAGCGAAGCTTTGGTGCGGCGCATTATGTGCGTGCCATAGATTGAGGCATCTAAACCTATTTCGGTGACCCAGGCTTTCACAATATGGACATATTGGCGCGTGGAGAGATGCTTTGCGCTGTTGATTCGGCTGGGAAACAAGAAGTCTCTATTTCTGAGTTGAGCAAGCTGTATCCAGTCCATAACTGAGATAGGGGTTTGCTCGGTTATTTCGAACTGTTCAGGTCTTTGCTTTTTTTGCTGCGTCCAATGGCTCGTGAGGGCATACACGCATCATGGGCTATATCCCGTACTCGTAAATTGACGAGGTCGTAGCTCCGAAATTTACTATCCTATCGTTGACCAGGCTAAAGAGGGGGGAGATCTTTCGTCTTTTTAGCAAGTTGTAGCCGAACATTAATAGCTCAGGTATTTTTAAGAAGCATAGGCCTCCTGTTCTACCAACTTGCCTTTACTACAAGATGCAATGGAGATTTCAGCCGAAATATTCATGGGTTGGAGATCGGCGATATATAGACACGGAGGGTATTCTCTTGCAAGACACCAATTATTCCCCAGCACAAACGAAGGCGAAAAAGCTGAACCAGCACTGCGTCTGCGTCACTCTCGATCGGCCAGAAGTGGTTCGTAGTCTAGCTAATCAGTTGGGAAGTAATGCGAACGACATGCTTTCCAGTTCAGTCTGGCATCACTTCTTTTCAGATGTTGCGGTTTTTGTTCCCAGCCAAGATCTGGATCGAATGCTGGCCATTGTCGGAGCTCTGGAAGCTGCGGCCAAGCTCCCCGACTTTCATCACCGTGTGTTTTCCAGAGCTCCTCAGAGCGCCCGAGCCAATCCTGGCCCCGTAGGCGCCTTCATGGGCTATGATTTTCACCTCGGTGGGGAGGGTCCGCTTCTCATCGAAGTCAACACCAATGCGGGGGGCGCGTTCCTCAATGCTGAGCTTGCACGTGCCCAACTGCAATGCTGCAGCGGGGCTACTCGGGTGGCCTGGGCCGAAAACTTTGATACTGCGGTCATCGCCCAGTTCGAGAGTGAATGGCGCGCCCAGCGGGGCAGTGGACGACCGAAAAGCATAGCGATCGTCGATGACCAGCCTATCGAGCAGTACCTCTATCCTGAGTTCCGACTGGCACAGCAGCTGTTTCGGGATAATGGTATCGATGCCCACATAGTCTCTCCCTCTGATCTCAGATATGAGTTGGGTGCGTTATACAGCGGCGGCGAGCGAATCGACATGGTTTACAACCGCTTAGTGGACTTCGCTCTGGAGGTGCCAGAGCATGCCGCACTGCGCTCGGCTTGGCTGGACGGAGGCGCTGTCATAACCCCAAACCCATTCGCACACGCACTCTTTGCAGACAAGCGCAATTTAGCCGAATGGTCTGATCCTTCCATTCTTCAGGATTGGGGGTTGAGCCCAGAGAACGCCGAGCTGCTTCGCTGCGGCGTTCCGCGCACCGTTAGGGTTGCCGCCAGTAACGCAGATGAGCTTTGGCAACAGCGACGGCTGTGGTTTTTTAAACCAGTGGCAGGTTATGGCAGCAAGGGCGCTTATCGAGGCAGCAAACTTACCAAACGCACATTTTCCCAGATACTCGAAAGTGACTATATCGCTCAGGCGTACGTGCCTCCCTCGGAGCGACTGGTTCTGGTCGATGGCGAGCGGGAAATGCTCAAGGTAGACGTACGGCTATATACCTATCGTGGCAATCTGATTCTGGCTGCGGCACGCCTGTACCAAGGCCAAACCACGAATTTTCGTACACCGGGGGGCGGATTCGCACCCATACTCATTGAGCCGATCTGACATAAGGCGTGGCGTTCCAACCATAGTCTTACGGAGCGGCCTGGCACTGATCGGCAGCCTGGGTAGACGCTCGCTCAGACAAGTTCAGCAAAACAGACCATCTTATTGTTTAAATTTGGCATGCCAGTAAAACCTTACTACTCTGAACAAATCACGTGATGAGAGGTGAATCAACGCTTCCTTTCTAGGAACAAGCGAGGTGCCGCAATGCAGCCGAAAACTAAGCATTTAGCGCTGGGAGCAGCCTTCGGGCTTGCAATACTCGTTCTGATTTTACTCCTTGTCGTCGTTTGGGTGGCTTATTCCGGCACCTACAACATCGCGGCGACTCAAGGCCATCAGCCCCTTGTACGCTGGACGCTGATGACAACGATGAAAAATTCTGTAGCAGACAGGGCAGAAGCCATCACGACTCCTTCAATGAATGATGAGATGGTGACTGCCGGAGCGACCGACTACAAGTCGATGTGTCAACATTGCCACGGCGGCCCGGGAGTTCGACAGAGTGAGTGGGCTAGAGGCATGCTGCCAGAGCCGCCACATCTGACCGATACCATCTCCGAATGGGAGCCCCGCGAAGTATTCTGGTTGGCTAAACATGGGATACGAATGAGTGGTATGCCTGCGTTCGGACCTACTCACAGTGATGATGAAATCTGGAACATCACTGCGTTTGTCATGCGCCTACCCGGCATGACGGAAGATGAGTACGCAAGCTTTGAAACGGGCAGTTCAACAGATCATGGACACTAAAGGGAAACGCTATGAACATGTCTTATTGGCGTTTCGGCGCGATGATCGCTACCTCTACGGTCATTATGTACGGGGTGATGTATCTCAATACGTACGCCTATGAGCATGTCTTCTGGAGCGAAACCAGAGCATGGATGGCACTTGTGATGGGCGCTGTGATGGCGGTGATAATGCTGAGCTTTATGCTCAATATGTATCAGAAGAAACTGATCAATATCGCCATTTTTGTGGGCAGCGCTCTGCTTTTCACCGCCGCATTATGGCTCGTCCGCAGCCAGGCTACCGTGGGCGATGACGAGTATATGAAGGCAATGATTCCTCACCATTCGATCGCGATCTTAACCAGCGAGCGAGCACAAATTTCCGATCCGCGTGTGCGTAAGCTCGCCGATGAAATTATTGAGGCACAGCGTCGCGAAATTGCGGAAATGAAATATCTCATACGCGATTTGGAGAGGGCCGACTGATGTTTATTCCTTCACAGAACCGCCCTCGTCAGATCCTTATCCTTTCGACAGTAACGCTGGGCACCGCTTTTCTCGCCGGTTGTGGCGATCCTGCCCCTGGCGAAGGAGTGGAAAATCCGATGATGCAAGGGCCGTCTCCCGAAGTGGTTGGAGCGCAGGAGGCCGTCAACTCGCCTGATATACCGGCGATCGATCCCCAAACGATGCAAGAAGCCGAAATCGAAAAGGTGCTGGGAGACGCTGCGTATTGCGCCTATCGGTATACCGCAGAAAGCCCGCCGATTCTCGCTATCGACAACACGGATCAAGGCCAGGGTGCCCGCGCAGTTACCAAGATTCATGGTCGTCTAGTGGAGTTATCAGCAGACCACAATCCTGATTATGAAAACTTGAAGCAAGGCCTCATGCTCACCGCAGAAGGGTTGACGATGAGGGTGTTTTCGGATGAAGAAGAACCAGAATCAGCGGAGCCAGGAGAGCTCATTACAGCAGAGCTACACTTTTCTCTTCAACAGGGTTTGAACGCCGGGTATCTAGGCTGGTATAGGTGCGAAACAGAATAGGCAATGCCTCTTCAGTGCTTCTTGATAGTGCGCCCGTTCGGGACTTGGCCAGCGAGTAAAAGCTGTTCGGCGTGTTTTTAGCGCAAAAAGACCAGCGACGATCAGGTAAAGACCTGGAGAAGCAGATGCTGCAAAAAATATGAACAGTTCTCGGCCTAGCATTACTCCCTGCGGCAGGAAACCTAGCCGGCGGCCTAATATCTGTCATGCATGCTCAGTAAGGAGGTTGCATGGATTTCGATTTTGATAAGCTAGTCTATCCAGAAACGGTTGTTATTGATGGTGTGGAGCACAAAGCTCAGAGGGATACCTTCAAAGAAAAATGAGTATCCCTTATTCAGAGGAACCCGACGTGGGAATGAAAGCAGTGATAGTTCAAAAGGCAAGCAAAAGAGAAATACACCTCAAGGTAACTGATGTTCAGTTTCTCGAAAGTCTGCAATGCTGCAAACAGGGTATTTCTCATTTGTTTCGAAATAGTCTTCAGACATCTTTCATTCGTCCTGTTTGGCGAACAAGGCGCATGGCTTCGTGTTCTTCTAAATCCAAAAGTGCATCCACCAACTCTTTGGTCTCAGGGATTTCCGCTTTGCCAGCCAAGCTGCGATAAAGACTGATTGCTTGCTCATGGAAGTCGAAAATCTCGTGACAAATATCGTCAAAACTCAACTCGGCGTAAGGAGCATCGCAGGTCCGATGCGTACGGATAGGTTTATGCTCTAGATAGTCATATACATATGTTTTTAATGCCTTTGTGTCGGCTTGTTGCTCAAAGCGTGCAACAACACGCTGCATTTCTGCTTCGTGAGCAGCTAAATAATTGAGCAGCATTTGAGCACGCTCTTCTTCATGCTCGGTGGCGCAGTGGGCTAGGCAACTAGCGAGATGTTCATGTAGCTGACGCGTCCAATCAATCAAATCACCAAACGTTCTGACTTCCATGGGATAGCTCCTATAGCGCTATTAATGTTAATGAGCGTGGTGAGAATGCTCGCTATCGTCTGATGTGCCGCGTTTGGCGAGGAACATCCACTCACCTAGCAAAATGATCGCCATTACTACGCCTGCAATCATAAGAACAAAAGGGTCTGAGGTGGGGTAATCCCCCCGAAAAACCAGGGTGCTCAAAAGTAGAATTTTCCGTAAGCTAAACGCAGGGAGATTCTGCATGAAAAAATCACGTTTTTCTGACAGCCAAATACTGTCAATCCTCAAGCAAGCCGAAGGCGGTGCCCCGGTTCCGGAGCTATGTCGTGAGCACGGTATGAGCAGCGCGACCTTCTATAAGTGGCGAGCTAAATTCGGTGGTATGGATGCGTCCATGATGGCACGGCTAAAAGAGCTAGAGGATGAAAACCGACGGCTCAAGAAGATGTATGCCGAGGAACGATTGAAAGCGGATATCCTCAAGGAAGCCATCGAAAAAAAGTGGTGAAGCCGTCTCGTCGCCGTGAGATGGCGCAGAAAGCCGTCATGGAAAAGCACGTCAGCATCCGCCTAGCCTGCTGGATGTTTAGCATCAGTGAAAATTGCTATCGATACCAAGCGAAGCTCCGCGGCGAGAACGATCAAATCGCCGACTGGTTGATCACGCTGACGCATAACCAGAGAAACTGGGGCTTTGGCTTGTGCTTCCTGCACCTACGTAATGTGAAAGGCTTTCGTTGGAACCATAAGCGGGTCTACCGGATTTACCGAGAGTTGGAGCTGAATCTTCGGATCAAACCGAAGAAACGGTTAATCCGCGAGAAGCCTGAACCTTTAGCGGTGCCTGAAACGATTAATGACAGCTGGTCTATGGATTTTATGCATGACCAACTGAGCGACGGTCGTCGCTACCGTCTACTGAATGTGATCGACGACTTTAACCGAGAAGGTCTTGGTATCGAAGTAGACATCTCGTTGCCTACTGAACGAGTTATCCGGGCGCTAGACCAGATCATTGAATGGCGTGGTAAGCCGCACTCTATTCGTTGTGACAACGGGCCAGAATATATCAGTGGTAAGTTATCGGCATGGGCGGAAGGTCAAGGTATTCAGCTGATGTTTATCCAGCCAGGAAAACCCCAGCAGAATGCTTATATAGAACGCTACAATCGAACGGTGCGCTATGACTGGTTAGCCCAATACCTGTTTGAAAGTACCGAAGAGGTTCAGGATTACGCCACTCGTTGGCTCTGGCACTACAATCACGAGCGCCCTAATATGGGGCTTGGAGGGATCACCCCTCAACAGAAACTGGCCGCTGTGGTCTGAACTCTACTTTTGAAACCCTCTGAAAATGGGGGGATTACCGTGGCTTTTACCCAAATAAAGCCCAGCAACACAATGGCGTCCAGCAGTATGGCAATGACCAGTATGATAGGGTTGGCGCTCACGCTCTCTTTAAGATGCCGCAGCACACCCCAGTGAATAGCGATATCCATGATCAAATAAAGAATAATGCCGAGTGCTGCGATACGGCTCAGGTCAAAGAAGGCCGTGAGCACCAAACCGAATACAATGGTGTATACCAACGTGTGCTTTTGCAGGCTGCCGGGCATGTGAAAATGACGGTGCGGTACCAGTTTCATTTCCGTCAGCATCGCAAGCATGCGCGAAACGGCAAAGACGCTGGCGATAATCCCACCGGCGGTAGCCAGCATGGCGAGTATCACAGTAAAGGCAACCGCCGCTTCACCAAGCGCGGGCCGAGCCGCAGCGGCCAGCGAATAATCTTGTGTTTCAATAATTTCTGATAAGGAAAGGTTGCTGGAGCGGCAAAGCCGACAAGCGCATAGATCACCATGCATAAGGCAATTGAGATCATAATCGCTCTACCGACATTCCGTTTGGGGTTCTTAAGCTCCGAACCGATGTTAGTAATAGTCGTGAAGTCTTTAAAGGCTAAAATGCCCAGTGCCGTTGCGCCTAAAAAAACCTGCGATTGTAGGCGAAGGTGCTTCGCTGCTTGCCCCCATTTCGAGAGAATCGGCAACAAACACACCGACAACACCAAACACAACAATACCGCCTATTTTGACGAACCCGAGTACCGAGGCAACCGTCTCAATTAGCTTGTTGGCGGATAAATTGACCAAGAAGGCCGCTAGTAGTAAACCAACACCTAATAGAGGGGCATAAAAGGAGCGATCCCCTAATTCCAAGGTGTACGAGCCAAAGGTTCTCGCCAGAAAGCTCTGCGCGATCACCATAAAAAAATACATCAAAAGCGCATGAAAAGCGGTGGGGAGTGTTGGGCCGTATGCTTTCTGAAGGTACATGCCGATGCCGCCCGCCGATGGGTAGGCATTGGACATCTTTACGTAAGAATAAGCGCTGAAAGAAACGATCACCGCAGCGGCCAAAAAAGCGAGAGGAAAAAGATAACCGGTCATTTCGGCCATCTGGCCGGTTAACGCAAAGATACCAGCCCCAATCATCACGCCTGTGCCTAATGCAACGGCACCGACCAGCGAAAGACTGCCTTCTTTATACTGTGGCGTTCTGTCCTGTTTCGCCATAAAAAAAGCTACCTCTTCAATATCGACAGCGACTACCCTCGCTGTTTCGGATAGAAATGAATGAAGTTACCTTACCTACAGCATGGGTGACGATTCTGAACGCAACCTGAACAACGCAGAATGAAGACATGATCCCGATCAAGTGTTTGGCGAAAATAGGCTTACTCATCCGAGCAGCATTCGAAGCGGCATCCACAGTCCCACGGTACCGACGAAAAGCGCCAGTGGCGCGGCCAGCCAGATAAGGGTACCCGCTAACATCAGTAGCCCCGCCAGCGTTTCAGCGTAAGGGTAAACATAGCTATAGGGGACATGGCGCTGGGCAAGCAGATCGTAGTTGAGAAACATGGTGCTGAAGCTTTCTACGTCTTGAAGCTTTTGCAGACCCAAGAGCACCATCGCAGTGGCAACGGCGTACTCTGGCATACGAGTGGTGAACAGGGAGCCTTGGGCAGCCCAGCTAAAGGCAAAGCCGATCAATAGCGCGGTGGCGAAAATCGCCAGCACCGGACGATAGGTAATGGACTTAGCGTAAGGAACGCTCATCCCCAGGTGCTCGCGGAGTTCTTCATAGCCGCCGATACGTTCATCGCCAAGATATACTTGAGGCGTTGTGTCGCATTTTCCTGTTCTTTAAACGCGTCAATTTCTTCCCGTGAGGCCAACAAGTTATCGTCAACTGTGAAGCCTTTACGCTTGAGTAGATCAACCGTTTTCAAACCGAACGGGCACATATGCTCGACGGTTTTCATCCGGTAAACCTGTGCAGAGGCAGTGGATGTTGACGTTGGTATTGTTTTTCCTTCGCTAAGAATATGGTATTTGCTAAAAATATAGAACCTTTGTGCTACACAAAGGCAAGTATAGCCTGCTCATTTATTTTAAAATTCTAGCTACGGTTACGAATAGGTTTCTTCAATGATAAAAATATATGTTAAATAAAAGGGCCAGCATAAAGGCTGGCCCTGTATCTTAAATTAGTGACTATATATTAATAGTCAACATGTAACTCATAACGGTTATCATCATTTGCGTTACTGCCACCCCCTGATCTTCCTGTAACTTCGAGTTGATAATTCCCAGGTTGCAACTGATGGACAAGGTTGAAGTGGCCTTGTGGACTGGACGCTTCTGCTACTCGTTGTCCAGACTCATTGTAAAGAACTGCTGAAATGCGGTTACCATAGCTCCTTATGCCGGGAAAATGCTCACTCGTCACTTGTAGGGTAGTCGCTTGTTCAATATTGATATTGAAACGTTTGGATTGCCCCTGAGCAAGAATCTGTGTAGAAGATACGCCTCTTTCAAGCGTCGGAACGCCTTGAGAGGTGTTGCCTTGGCTAGCCAAGACAGGTGTAGATAGTATAGTCGCTACCGTTGCGCCAAAAATAATTGCTTTAATTTTCATGATAATTACTCCAGTGGTTGATGACTTGTTTATATTAGCTGTGGTTTTTGAAATGAAGCTGAATTTAAAAGGGTATACGGATTTAATGGTTGATGGGGCACCTTCACCCCATCAATCTGATACCACCCTCAGATGGTTGATAGATCGACTCCGTAGTTGAGTTCCTCTGCGAAGTCCGGCAGTCCGTAACCGATGGTTTTCTTGTAGAAAGGAGAGACCTTCGCAGTCGGTGCCTTCTTCTTGTGCTTCGTGGTGTAGAGCATTCGTGCCCGCATCACCTCGAAGGAGTAACCGCGCCCTTCACGGTTCTTGTCCTTGGCCAGTCGGTTGATGGACTCCGTGTAAGCGTTGGTGACGGGCATGTCCGTCTCGAAGTAGGTCATGGTCTCTTCGCGCCAGTTTCCCACTGCCCTGACCAGATCGCTCCAGACTTCCTTTTGGCCCTTCGGGATGGTGGCTATCCACTCGTCCAGGGCGGCTTCTGCCTGGAGCCGTGTGGTGGCGTCCCAGATGCCGTAGAAGCGCTCCTTGTGCTCGTAGGCGGCCAGCAGTTGCGGGAACGCGCCTGTCCAGGTCTCCATGATGAGGCGCTCCCGGTCTGAGACTTCGTGAGCGCGTTTCAGCAGGATTTTCCGGTCTCCCTTGAGAGTCCGGCTCTGGGACGGTTTCAGCTCCTTTCTGAGGCCCTTGCGCACTCTCTCTAGGGCATCGTTGGCCATGCGCACCACATGGAACTTATCGACCACGATACGGGCCTGGGGCAGCACAGCCTTGACCGCTGCCCGGTAGGGGTTCCACATGTCCATGCTGACGATCTCGACCTTCTGCCGGTCTTTCAGCTTCATCAGGTAATTGGTCACCACGTCCTGGCGGCGGGTGGCCAGCAGGTCGAGCAGGGTTCGCTCCTCGATGTTGGTCAGGATGCAGCGGTAGCGCTTGTTCAGGTATAGCTCGTCAATGCCCAGGATGCGGGGCGTCTCGAAGCGGTGCCAGCGCCCCAGGAACTCGGCGCGGGCGTTGAAGATGTCGCGCACCGTCTTCTCGTCCAGGCCGGTCTCTGTGCCGCCACAAAGGTGTAGGGGTGGTTGAAGGATTCCTTCTCCACGTACTCATGCAGCCGCAGTGTCATACGGAATCCGTCCACCACCTCCGGTAGCTGGGGCCTGAATGTTGTCTTGCAGGCCCGGCAGGTGTATCGGCGGCAGACCACCCAGAGAGTGACCCGCTTGCCTTGGATGGGCAGATCACGATGGGGAACATCACGCTTGCCGAACCGCACGAACTCACCCTGCACGCCGCATTCCTCGCAGGCGATCGGATCGGGCACGTCCACCTGGAAGTGCATTTCGTCGTCGGTTGATTTGCAGCCCAGTACTTGGTATTGCGGCAGGTGAAGGATGTTGTCGGGAAGTTCGGTCATGGTGTTGTATAGGCGTAGGTGTCAGTCAGATCCATCCGGCTCGGCATTGGTGTTTGTTTTTTTACCCAACAAGCTGCCGGAAACGAAAAGTAAGGCACCGAGGACAATTGCAATATCAGCCAGGTTGAAGGCCGGCCAATGCCAGTCTCGCCAATAGAAATCAAAGGAATCCACAACATAGCCGCGAAAGACCCGGTCAATCAGGTTGCCCATGGCGCCACCGAGGATAAGACTGTAAGCGATGGCTTCTCCTTTATGACGATTTTCAAGGATAAGCTTGATCAGAAAAATCGAGACCACCACCGCGATTCCGATAAAAAAGTAGCGCTGCCAGCCTCCACCATTCGCAAAAAGACTGAATGCGGCACCGGTGTTCCATACGTGCACCCAGTTAAAGAACGGGGTCACTGAAATAGACTCGCCATAGGCCATTGATTGCTGCACCAGCCACTTTACAGCCTGATCAGACGCTGCCAGCAGGCCCGATATGGACAACAGGGCATACGGCGAGAGCTTTTTGCCAATAATGAGCATTATTTAACCCTTCAACGCCAAAATGCGTCTGGCACCGTTAAGTACAATGCCCCCCGCGATGGTGCCGATAATCAGATCCGGATAATTGGAACCGGTCCACGCGACCAGGGCGCCGGCGGTGATGACCCCCAGGTTGATCACCACGTCGTTGGCCGAGAATATCCAGCTTGCCTTCATGTGCGCCCCGCCTTCCCGATGTTTGGATATGAGCAGCAGACAACTGGTATTGGCAATCAATGCGACGAATGCGATAGCCATCATCACCAGCGATTCAGGCTCACTACCGAATACAAAGCGTCTCACCACCTCTACGAGCACGCCCACAGCCAAGATCAGTTGCAGTACACCAGCAAGATGCGCGGCACGTACCTGCATTTTCACGCTATGTCCAACCGCATAAAGGGCAAGCCCGTACACCGCCGCATCGGCAAAATTGTCCAGGGATTCTCCAATCAGGCCGGTGGACTGGGCGATCAGACCGGCAGTCATTTCCACCACGAACAGAAGTGCATTGATGCCGAGCAACCAGCGCAGGGTCCCGGATTCTTGCTTAGCAGAAGCTGCCGAAAACTCGGCGGCCTTGATGGTCTCCGGATTTGCAGCGACGGTTTCCTGAAGCGAGGCGCCTAGCCCCAAGGTCTTCAGTTTCGAGGTGACGGGCTCGACCTCGCCGTCATGCACGACCTTCAGCCGGCGGTTCGACAAGTCGAAGGACAGCGCCCGAATCTCCTCAAAGCCGTTCAGGGCTAGGCGAATCATTCGCTCTTCTGATGGACAGTCCATCTTCGGCACGGCATAAACGCTGACCCATCTCCCCGGCGCTTCGGAGGAGGCCTGTATATCGGTATCCGCCGCGGACGTTGCATCACCGCCACAGGCGCCGCCACCACAGGATTTGTTCATGATACGACTCCACTTGAACAATGTTGTGGTACCATTTAAAACTATAAAGCTACTATAAGGTCAATAGAGTAAAGAATCCGTTGGGGAGGAGGCTGATGCGTATTGGTCAGTTGGCGCAGTTGGTAGGGGTCGAAACACAGACGATCCGCTTCTATGAACAGCAAGGCTTGTTGCCGCCGCCTGATCGGCAGGACAACGGTTACCGTGTCTATACCGAGAAGCATGGTGAGCGGCTGGCCTTCATCCGTCGCTGCAGAATCCTAGGCCTGTCACTGGCTGAGATTCACGAACTACAGAGCTATCAGGACGACCCTCATCAGCCTTGTACCGCCGTCAACGCCTTGCTCGATGATCACATCTCTCATGTGCGGTCGCAGATAACCGCTCTGCAAGCGCTTGAGAAACAACTCGTTTCACTGAGAGCGAGTTGCAACGATGACCGGGAAGTTGAGGCGTGTGGGGTTCTTGCTGGAATTAGCGAAGGAAACATGCACCAGCAGTAGGTGAAGCATCAACCAGATAATCCGATGAGATGCCGGTCTGTCTCACTCTCATGCAAAGGTAAGATCAACCATTTAATCCGCTTACCCATTAATATCTGCCCAAAACCTGAGTATTTCATTAACTCTCAAGAACTATATCAAGCCGCAAACTCATTCAAGCGACCTCCATGCGGTCAAAATGCATATTGTAACCTCGCACGCACTTCATCTCCGCTAGCGCCATTGGCTTCTTCGCCATCCATGTAGCTCATTCCAAGTCGAACATTCTTGTTGGCGTAATAGTTAACGCCCAGTGTTGTTTGCTCACCGTCGGTCGTGGCCAGCCCCACATCACTGTATTTTCCGTCACCATCCTCAAAGCGGGCAACAACTTCCCAGGCCCCTTTGGGTGATGCCGGTTTTACCCGCTTGAATGCTCCGGCTTTGTAAGGACGGCTTTCGCCGGTGATGATCCAGCCAAGCTGTACGTAATAGCCATCAACATCCACCTGGCCTTCCTCGGAATCGAAATATTCGGCCTGGGCATGGAAGGGCCCGAAAGCGCCGGCGAGCTCCAGATTAAACGTATCGACCTCATCGGCCTGAGTGTCGGCATCACGCGTGGTATAACCCGCACCAAGATGAACAACCATATTGTTCGTTTGAATCGGTGCAACCGTGCCCCGTGCGGTTACTGCCGTGTTATTGAAGTCGTCGCTGCCATTGCCGTCTGCCTCGAAGTAGCCGATACCGTAGGTCCAGTTGCCGCCTTTGCCACTGAGCTGGATGCCGCCGCTGCGACCGGGGGCATAACGCTCGGTCATGGCAGATCGCTCAAGCGCTGAGATGTCTTTTGAGCTCGTTAATTCTTCCAGGCCGAATGGCTCTTTCTGTTTACCGATAGTCACGGTTGCAGCTGAGCCAAATCCCATGTAACGAATGTACAGGTCTTCAGCAGTACCGCCGTCGGCGCCATCACTTTCAGCGACGTTGAACTGGGTCTTGTACGCCCAGTCGCCAAAGTGGCCCTTGGCGTAGAGGCGTGCCCGGCGCACATCGAAATCGGTAGTGTCAACACCGTTGTCGTCAGACTGCGTGGCGTCGTAATCCCACTGAATGCGCCCGCCGAGCTGAAAAGACGCAGAGTTATCCGACACTTTCACTTTGATACCGCTGTCGGTATCGATCACAAGGTCTTCGCCGCTGGTCGTAACGTTTCCGGCCTGTGCAGCAGAAGCGGCAGAAATCGCCAAAGCCAAGCCCAAATATTTCTTGCTCATGATCTGTCTCACCTTTTTCGGTTTGCTTGTGTGTGTTGAAGCGCGATTAAAGTCTATTTGGCAAAGATTACAGAATGGTTACAGAGAATGCATCAAAACAGGGCGCTGGTCCGGGCCGGTGACAGGTTCTGGGGCGCTAGGTGTTGCGGTCGTTTTTCGGGGGCAAGCTCAGAATGTGCCGATTTGTCTCTATAATTATGATAAAAAAGAATAAATAAGATGTGGCAAGACTTTTGCTGATCATATTTGGAGCAATGAAACCCAACCGAAGGTATCCATTATGAAGAAGCAGTTTTTCACCAAATCCGGATTTATCAGTATCACTTTGCTTGCAGCACTTCAGGCTGCGCCCGCCATTGTTAGCGCTGACGTCAGCTCAAATGTGAGCGCCAGCAGCAACTATCTGTTCCGGGGCGTCACCCAGACAGACGGGGCTGCGGCTGTCCAGGGAGGGTTGGATTATGAGCATGCGTCGGGCTTCTACGCCGGTGGCTGGGGTTCCAATGTCGATTTTGGTGACGGCACCAGCTATGAGCTTGATCTTTATGCCGGATTCTCCGGCTCTGTGGAAGAACTGGGTTATGACGTTGGGTACATTTAAAAATAAAAACAATAAAAAAAACGTCACCAATTGGTGACGTTAAAAGTTACCCATTACCAGAGTTGTTAGAACATCATTCTAACACCGGCCACCACTCCAGTGTCTTCCGTGTTGTCGCCACTGGCGCGGGTGAGATCCGCCGTGTCGCCGTACTCTTTCTCCCAATAAGCACCGATGTAGGGGGCGAAGCGGCGGGTTACCTGATAGCCCAGACGCATACCGACACGAACGGAGTTAAGCCCTTCGCCCACGCCAAATTCTCCAACTTCGCTGGCGGCCACGGCGATTTCGGTACGCGGCTGTAGGTAGAGCCGCTGCGTCAGGCGCAGATCGTACTCGCTTTCCAGGCTGGCGGAGATATCGCCTTCATCGCTTATCCTCAAGTCGAGATCGGTCTCGAAGCGATAGGGGACGAGCCCCAATAGGCTGATGACGCCGAAATAGCGTTCGGGATGGTCATTCGTAGCGATACC
The DNA here is from genome assembly GCF_054072535.1 of Vreelandella sulfidaeris Esulfide1. Classification (NCBI taxonomy): domain Bacteria; kingdom Pseudomonadati; phylum Pseudomonadota; class Gammaproteobacteria; order Oceanospirillales; family Halomonadaceae; genus Vreelandella; species Vreelandella sulfidaeris. The sequence goes on from NZ_JBSVSF010000002.1 coordinate 238,933, forward strand.
GCCCTGATAACCGATGCCGCCCTGAAGTTCCCAGAAGTCGGCAATCAAACGACTATAAAGCAGGTCGAGGGACTCGAATTCTGCATCTTCGCCATCGCCCTGGACGTTTTCGCCTTCGCCTTCCACGTATAGGCGATTGAAATCACCGCCATACCAGGCCTGGAAATCCCAGACCAAGACATCCCCCCCTTGTCGGGCGAAGCATATTCCAAGCGATCGACCAGTACCGTGGTCATCGGGTGCTCCACGACCGGTGACGGCCAGCCGGCCGGGGCGTCATAGCCGTCTTCGGCTTGAGCAGTCGTGGCGGCGGCCATGCCGAGGGCGGCGCTGGCGAGGGTTACGTAGTACTTGGTTTTCATACTGCCTCCTTAAGAAACCTGAACAACGCGGAACATGCCAGCATCCATGTGATAGAGAAGGTGGCAGTGGAACGCCCAACTGCCCTCGGCGTCTGCAGTGATCAGCGCAGACACGCGCTCGCCGGGCTTCACGTTCACGGTGTGTTTGCGCGGAATCAATTCACCCTGGCCGTTTTCCAGCTCCATCCACATACCGTGGAGGTGGATAGGATGCTCCATCATGGTGTCGTTAATGAGGATAAGGCGCAGTCGCTCATCTTTCTCAAAATGGATGGGGCCGGTCACTTCGCTAAACTTCTTACCGTCGAACTGGGCACCGATAGGCACTTGGCCACACTGGTTGAGCGACTGCGTTAGCTCGAAAGACTGCTGAGGGTAGAGGCTCACTAAGCATTGACTGTCGCGGGCGCGGTTCGGCCATCACTCAGTGCCATTATCGAAGTAAGACGGTAATAGTGAATCTGGCAGTCGTTACCATGGCACTTGGACAACCATCTGTGCCAAGAATCGCTCCTGGTGGGTGCCTTTCTCCTTGCTCTGGTACTCAAATTCAATAAGCGAGAAGTGCTACATCGGGTAGCTCTTTCAGGTAGTGGCCAATTGGTAATCCCCCCGAAAAACCAGGGTGCTCAAAAGTAGAATTTTCCGTAAGCTAAACGCAGGGAGATTCTGCATGAAAAAATCACGTTTTTCTGACAGCCAAATACTGTCAATCCTCAAGCAAGCCGAAGGCGGTGCCCCGGTTCCGGAGCTATGTCGTGAGCACGGTATGAGCAGCGCGACCTTCTATAAGTGGCGAGCTAAATTCGGTGGTATGGATGCGTCCATGATGGCACGGCTAAAAGAGCTAGAGGATGAAAACCGACGGCTCAAGAAGATGTATGCCGAGGAACGATTGAAAGCGGATATCCTCAAGGAAGCCATCGAAAAAAAGTGGTGAAGCCGTCTCGTCGCCGTGAGATGGCGCAGAAAGCCGTCATGGAAAAGCACGTCAGCATCCGCCTAGCCTGCTGGATGTTTAGCATCAGTGAAAATTGCTATCGATACCAAGCGAAGCTCCGCGGCGAGAACGATCAAATCGCCGACTGGTTGATCACGCTGACGCATAACCAGAGAAACTGGGGCTTTGGCTTGTGCTTCCTGCACCTACGTAATGTGAAAGGCTTTCGTTGGAACCATAAGCGGGTCTACCGGATTTACCGAGAGTTGGAGCTGAATCTTCGGATCAAACCGAAGAAACGGTTAATCCGCGAGAAGCCTGAACCTTTAGCGGTGCCTGAAACGATTAATGACAGCTGGTCTATGGATTTTATGCATGACCAACTGAGCGACGGTCGTCGCTACCGTCTACTGAATGTGATCGACGACTTTAACCGAGAAGGTCTTGGTATCGAAGTAGACATCTCGTTGCCTACTGAACGAGTTATCCGGGCGCTAGACCAGATCATTGAATGGCGTGGTAAGCCGCACTCTATTCGTTGTGACAACGGGCCAGAATATATCAGTGGTAAGTTATCGGCATGGGCGGAAGGTCAAGGTATTCAGCTGATGTTTATCCAGCCAGGAAAACCCCAGCAGAATGCTTATATAGAACGCTACAATCGAACGGTGCGCTATGACTGGTTAGCCCAATACCTGTTTGAAAGTACCGAAGAGGTTCAGGATTACGCCACTCGTTGGCTCTGGCACTACAATCACGAGCGCCCTAATATGGGGCTTGGAGGGATCACCCCTCAACAGAAACTGGCCGCTGTGGTCTGAACTCTACTTTTGAAACCCTCTGAAAATGGGGGGATTACCAATTCAGAATGCCATTGTCTATCCCGTCGATGATACTCCGATATACGGGCTGAATTTATACAGTAATTCTTTAGCACAAATTCTGAGTTATCCCTACTCCATGCGCCACGATATGGAAGGTTATGAGCGTTGGCGAATGGTAACTCGCATAGACAGTTTAAGTTCAGCTTCGATTCAGCTTGATGGGCTAAGCTGACGATTATTCTGCATTTCTGTTCATTAGTTACCAGGAATCCCGCTATGGCATCTTCGACGATAGTACAGACGCTATTGCGGCGTCAGAATGTGGTTCTGACTAGACGAAAGCTATAAAAGGGAAAGTAATGAGACTACTTCTTGGCGCAATTCTAGCGCTAATCGTACTAGCCGTGGGCACAGCCGCCTTCGTCTATAGTGGAATATATAACGTTGCTGCGAGTAATGACCATACAGCAATCGGGAAATGGACATTGCATACAACAATGCATAACTCGGTCAAGGCAGCTGTTGGAGATATGACTGTTCCGGATTTGAGCGATAACGACATGATCCAGCAGGGCGCGAGTGCCTATGACTCGCTATGTGCTGCCTGCCACCTCAAGCCCGGTCTCAAGGACACGGTACTACGTGCAGGGCTCAATCCTATGCCGCCCAACTTAACAGAACAGGGCCATTGGGGACCGGCTGAGCAATTTTGGATTGTTAAGCATGGTATAAAAATGACTGGCATGCCGGCTTGGGGCGCAACACACGAGGACGAAGAGCTCTGGGAAATGGTGGCGTTCCTTAAGACGCTGCCCGAGCTTTCAGAGCAGGAATATAACGCTTTGATACGGCCAAATGAGACGTCATCAAGCAGACAGACTGGTAATGGGCACGCCCAGGACGATGGTCATGACCATGACCATGGGGACATGAGTGGAATGATAGACTCGTCTACCAATGAAGTTGAAGCCTCCAATGATGACGGCCACGATCATGACCATGGGGAGATGAATGGAATGATGGGATCACCGGAATCAGGCACTACGGAAGAAATATCAAGTAGCGAGTCTACTCCGCCTGACCGGAATGAAGCAGAGCTGGATGATCACTATGCTGACGGCCATGCACACTGAGAGAAGGCCAGCGTGACATGTCAGGCGCTTGTTGCTCGCAGAGGATAAGAGGATTACAGGCCAGTTGACCGAAGCCCTCGTGGATGAAAGGTATCGGGTGCTGCCACAGCATACGGCGGCGGACGTTGAATAACTAATGGGTAGCGAGGAGTACAAACTGGTGTTTCTTGATCTGGGCCTGCCCGATGGTTTTGGCCTTGAATTGGTGGATCGCAGGTGGCGGGGTGGCCGCCGAACCCAACCCTGACTGAAGTAGTCACCGGGAAGATAAGATAACGGGCTACACCGAAGTGCGGATGAATATTCACAGGGCTTAGCGTGTGGCGACACTACCAGCCAAACTCGACGTGGGTATATTACTGCCCTGTTGTTGGAAAAACATATTATGAGGATACAGATATGATCCCTATTAGATCCCTCTTAGCAGCCGCCACTCTGGCTGTTGCATTTCTTGCGCTGCCTGCCGCCGCTGATACGAATCACAGCCAGGGGCACGATGATAATGGGGATCATTCTCAAGATGCTCAAGCGGTCCAGGGCGAAGGCACCATAAAAGCGATCGACTCTGAACAGCAGCAGATAACCCTTACCCATGGCCCGGTTGAAGCGCTTGGTTGGCCCGCGATGACCATGCCGTTTAAGGTCTCTGAGCGTAACTTGCTGGAAGGTGTTGCGGTTGGGGAAAAAATCCGTTCCGAGCTCGGTTCCAATACGGAAATTATCGGTATATATTAAAACTAGAAAATGGCTAAGCAGGCATGACGACCTCCGGATTCGCTGTGCCTGCTTTTATAGAATTCGCTATTGCTCAGTTGAAAGATATAAAAATAACAGAGGGTGGGGAGGTAGGGCAGCAATTATACCATGCCGCTGTCCAGCTCTTACCCCAATATGAACTCTTCGCCTGTCGATACCTCTCATTGGGTCCGCCGTCGTCAGGATAATCAAGCGTACAAGGAGGTACTAATGAAAGATCAAAGCCGTTTTAGCGAGCTAAGTTCGATGTCGCGTCGTAGGTTCCTCGTCACAACAGGCTCATCAACACTAGCCAGTTACCTGATGCTCAACCGCCCAGCGTGGGCGTTGAATGCCGATGTTGCTCGTTCTGGAAACTTTGGTGAACTGGATGCGACTGCAGAGGAAGGAATCGATCTCTATCTCGAAAACCAGGATCTGCTAATCGGTGGCCGCGTTGGCAGGGGGATTACCATTAATGGCTCTATCCCCGGACCGGTCATCCGCATGACAGAAGGCAAGGATGCGCTGATACGCGTCCATAACCGCCTGCCTGAATCGAGTTCAATTCACTGGCATGGCATTCTTTTACCATTCGACATGGATGGTGTGCCAGGTATTAGCTTTGCCGGTATTCCCGCAGGCGAGACCTTCACTTATCGCTTTCCGGTCCGACAGAACGGTACCTACTGGTATCACAGTCATTCCGGCTTTCAGGAGCAACTCGGTCACTACGGTCAATTAATCGTCGACCCCGCCCAAACAGACCCGGTTGATTACGACGTTGAGCATACGGTTGTCCTGTCGGACTGGACATTTGAAGACCCTCATAATGTGTTCCGTAATCTCAAAACCATAGAGGGCTATTACAATTTCCAGCGGCCGACCCTGGCAAATATCGATGACCAGATGCAGGCAACGGGCATGGCGCTGGGTGAGGTCATTGGCAAACGACTGTCCTGGCAAGGGATGCGGATGGACCCTACCGATATTGCCGACGTCACAGGTGCCACCTACACCTTCCTCATGAATGGCAAGTCGGCTGACGAGAACCCGGTGTTCCTTGCCGAACCCGGCCAGAAGGTTAGGCTGCGTATCGTCAATGCCTCGTCCCAGACCTACTATGATGTTCGCATTCCAGGCCTGCCGATGACCGTTGTTCAGGCTGATGGTCAAGATATCAAACCGGTCGAAACAGATGAGTTTCGCATCGCCGTAGCCGAGACCTACGATGTGATTATTACCTTGCCTGACGACCAGGCTTACACGCTCTTTGCAGAAACCATGGATCGCAGCGGCTATGCCCGCGGAACCCTGGCTTCACGGGTCGGCATGTCTGCAGCCATTCCCGAGCCCCGACGCAGGCCCATGCTTAACATGGCCGACATGGGCATGATGATGAAGGGTGGCATGGAAGGCATGGAAGGCATGGAAGGCATGGAAGGCATGGAAGGCATGGAAGGCATGGAAGGCATGGAGGGGATGAACCATGGTGCACACGACAGCATGGTGATGCCGATGGGTCGGCATGCTGCCAATGGGTTACCGACCGAAAATTTGGTAGAACGCGTCAAACACGGCCCATCCGGTCATGGCCCGGCCAGTATCACCATGGCTCAGTCCGCCTACCGACGTCTGGACTATCCTGGGGCAGGCCTTGGGGATGATGGCTGGCGGGTGCTGACGTATAGTCAGCTGCGGGCTCTGGAACGCCCCCCGCTTAGGCGCCCACCGACCCGGGAGTTCTACCTGCACCTGACGGGCAACATGCACCAATTCATCTGGGGCTTCGACGGCAAGAAATGGTCCGAGTCGGACATGATCCGATTCGAGTATGGTGAGCGTCTGCGCATAAATATGATCAACGACACCATGATGAGTCACCCAATCCACCTGCACGGCATGTGGATGGACCTATATGCAGGAGGCGACCTCGACACCAATCCGCGCAAGCACACGGTAAATGTTCAGCCGGCTGAACTGCTGACCGTAGACATTACCGCTGACGCACCAGGACAGTGGGCCTTCCACTGTCACTTGCTTTATCACATGGAGGCAGGCATGTTTCGTACAGTCGCTGTTGTCCGTTCCTTGGAAGGAGGATCGATCAATGCTGATGCATAGCACTCGCCTCTTAACGGCGATGGCCGTCGCTGCTCTACTTTCCGCCCCTGCGATGGGACAGAATAAGTCCGGCATGGGAAATATGCCGAACACCTCGGATCTTCCAGTCCATCAGGAATCCGCGAAGTACCACCAAGGCTCAACGCCTGATCTTGAAGTTCCGCCGCTCCCTGAAGGCATGACGCTGGATGAGGTGTTCAACTATGCGGAAAGCGACCCACCCTCGCACTTCCCCGACCCGGTACCCGACGACCAATTGTTTGGGTTCGTGCGCTTCGACCAGTTTGAGTACCGTGTTACGGATGATGATGCCCCCGGTAACTTAGGCTGGGAAGCTGATGCCTGGTTCGGTGGTGATATCAACCTATTCTGGTGGAAGACTGAGGGGGAGGCGATTTTCGATGGCGCCAACGAAGGGGAAAGCGAGAACGATTTCCTTTATTCGCGGCTTATTACACCTTTCTGGAGCGTTCAGACCGGTGTCCAGTACGCTAACGAATGGACCCCCGATGATTACGAGGATCGCTGGTCGTATGTGCTCGCGCTGCAAGGTTTGGCCCCTTATCAGCTCGAACTCGATAGTTCGCTGTATGTTTCCGAGGACGAGGATCTGACGTTAGAATTCGAAGGAGAGTACGACCTCCGTATCACCCAGCGTCTGGTGCTTCAGCCCCGTGCGGCAATGAGCTTTGCGGCTCAGGACATTCCTGAACGGAATCTCGGGTCTGGCATGACCAATGCCGACTTGGACCTGCGCCTGCGCTATGAAATCAAGCGGGAATTTGCCCCTTATATAGGCGTACGCTACCAGTCCTTCGTTGGCGAAACTGAAGACATCATGGCTGCAGCCGGCGAGAAGACCGAACAGTGGCTACTTATGACCGGGGTGCGCTTTGCGTTTTGATTCTAGAAACAGCAGCTCGGGAAGGCTTTCATCCTGAACATTCAACTATGCAAGGCGATGCGCGCCAACTCTGGCGATCCATTCGGGCTATTCTGGCACTGCCCGGCGATAAGCCAACCCCGCTGCGTCTTGCAAAAGCCGACAGGCTATTGAGGTGAATCTCTAGTTGACCGTTCGCGAGCTATTGAAAGGATGTTTGAATGGCGAAAAATAATATTCCGTGTCATGTCGGTTTCATTCCTGATGGAAACCGTCGCTGGGCCCTGGATCATGACCTGCCCAAAGAAGCCGGATATGCTCATGGTATCGACCCGGGATTGCTGCTGTACGAGAAATGTAAAGAATGCGGGATTCAGGAAACAACAATCTTCTGTTTTACCCAGGACAACACCAAACGGCCTTCCATTCAGAAAAAAGCATTCAGCGAGGCCACCGTTACATTCGCTTTAGAGATCGTACGCCGTGGAGCCGCGCTTCTTGTTGTCGGCGATGAGACCTCGGCACAATTCCCCGAGGAATTAAAAGAATTCCGGCAGCGCCAAGGTGCTGGAATGAAAGTGAATTTACTCGTCAACTATGGTTGGGAATGGGATCTAGCCGGCCTTAAAAACGGTGGCCTGCGTTCAGATGAAGTTTCACGTCTGGATTTAATAGTACGCTGGGGAGGGGGATCGCGCTTAAGCGGTTTTCTCCCGGTGCAATCAGTTTATGCGGATTTCTATGTCAGGGAGGAATATTGGCCAGACTTTGCACCGCACCATTTTGAGGACGCACTCGCTTGGTTTAAAAACCAGGACCAGACACTCGGTGGGTAATGGCTTCAACGGCCTGTGAGAAAAACTTACGAGCGCCGAGTCTATATGAAGACTTTGTGCAGGATAGCTAGGATCTCGCCGTCAAGAATGAGGAGTACGTCGCGTACTCTACACGGAAAAACACCGTCAGCTAGTTGTCATTCCGCAGCGCCGGGCAGACCATCGACCTGGATCCGATCATGGCGGAGCTAAGTGGCATCGAACTGCATTCTTATGGTCGACAGCTGTGGCGCACGAGCTGGTTGGGGCCAACAAACGTGGCTTTTCTGGACGGATGCGAACGCAAGAAACTAATAGGACACTCACTCGAACAGAACTCAACAATGATTTTTTCTGCCAATACAGTGCAGCCTGGGCAGTAGTACTAGAATAGACATGAAACAGCAGGGGTGTGCCCGTTCCCTCAAAAACGGTTGTGCATGTGAACTGCTAAAATAGATCCCGCGAATTTTTCCCACCAGGCGTTCTTCAACGAAGAGTATTCCCGTATCGAGATGCATCTGGTCAGTCAGTAGTCTCAAGTCGCCACTATTGAAGGGGAGCGCTTCAGTTTTCTGGAAGGGGAGACGGTTCACACTGAAAACTCGTATAAATACACGGTCGAGGGGTTTCAGGCGTTGGCTGGTCGTGCGGGATTTGAGGCGCTCTCGTCCTGGACCGATGCGAATAGCTTGTTTAGCGTCCACTACCTGACGCGTGCCTAGGGGACACTGATAGCGCGGCTACTACAACTCCGCATCAAGCGCTGATAGGGAAGTCCGAGGACAGGCCAATCCGCTAGCACACATAAGGGGTCACGCCAGCTCGCGGAGTCACTGGTAGAAACGCGGCGCGCTGAGCCACAAGCGGCCACTAACGAAGAGACACCTACGGCGACGTCGGTGGCAACTCCACCAGCTACGAAAAGGGGTGCGGCGTTCCCGAAAATGAGAGGGAGCTGGAAGCCGCCTTTACGGGCAACCATGGCTGGTTCTTCCGCAACCGAAATGACCAGGAGGTGACTGTTACACTGCGTATCGATGGCAATTACGGCGAGCTTAAATGTATGATGTAAGCTGCTAGAAAAGCAACGCCCCACCGTAAAAAATGCATGACAGGGGCTTTGGTTAGCTGGCGTGACAAAGGATGAATTGTAAATATGAAGAGAACAACAGCCTCATATGTGCCATTATTCGGGCGTTGCTACAGATGACTCAGGGAATGGAGCTTGCTCGCTTTCGTCTGCTTGGTGACGCCTTTGCTCTTGTGTCCATAAGGTCTTGAGATAATTCACCACATCGCGTATCTCGCTGGGAGCCAAAACTTCCTGGTACGCTGGCATCGTTAGTCTATCGGTTTTATTCCAGGGGTCGCGCCAACCTTCGGCTACGATTCGATAAAGCATCGCATTCGAGTGTTTCCAAGTATGTCCCTCTGGCCCATGTGGTGGGGCGGGTAATTCTCCCCGGGAATTTTGCTGCTGCCAATTGGGCATGCCTTCGCCTTGTGTACCGTGGCAACTGGCACAGTATTGTCGGTAAACTTTTTTTCCGTCATCCAACTGAGGCGTATCGTTTGAAGAAGGGCGGCCCTCAGCCATAGCGTGCCCCACACCAACAACACTTAACGTCAGCCATGAGGCAATGAAAAACCAGCGCTTACGCATCGGGATAAGTCCATGATTGGCCTTCGTCTTCACTGTGTAGAAGCTTCCCTTTCTGGTTTAAACCATAGAGCGTGCCTTTGGGGGAGAGGGTAAGCGCAACGAGTACTGTGCCGTCACCAGCTACTGGTTGCCACTCTTGTCCACCCGTTTCGCTACGCCATAGGCCCTGCTGAGTAGCCACATAGACTCGCTTTGGGTTGTCAAGGCTATATGCCACATCATAGACGCTGCCAGCATCAAGTTCTCCGGTCGGTCTCCAGCCGCAAAAGCAGTCCATCGATAGACGCACCGCATCGTCAGATACCGCGTAAAGCCAGCCGGTCTGCATGCTGCCTTCCATGTCCGAGTGAACGAGTCGGTTAACCTTTTGTGAAGGGCCGCTGTCCATTTTCTTCCAGGTGTTGCCAGCATCCTCGCTTTGGTAGATGCCGTTTTCGGCAATCACCGCATAAAGTGTTTCGTCCTGGCGGCGATGCACGGTTAGCGCAGTCACCTCCCGGCTAGGTAGGTTAGCGCTGAGCTCTTGCCAGGTTTCTCCATTGTCGGTGCTACGCTGCACCCCAATTGAGGTGCCTGCAATATAGAGCGTTTGCGAGTCAGTATAGGGAACCGATACCGCTAGCAACTGGCCTTCAGTCACGTCTTCGGGCAAGGGAATCGCATTCCAAGCCATGCCTTCGTCGGTACGCTGAAATAGCTGGTTGGCCTCAATCTTAAACAGGCGTTTGCCTGTTACGTCATAATGCAATGAAAGCAACCCTTCTTCGGTTGCCAAGGCCGTACTGGTGCTGCCAAGGCTGACTGCGACCAAACCTGCCAGCAAGAAGACACGTAAAAAACGACTCTTGATGTTGTACATTTCAATATTTCCTTAAATAACCATTAACCGATAACACCGAGGGCAGGGAAAGTGCGCAATAACCAATATGACAGCTCGGATAGTTTGCCAGTGATCATTAAGCTACCCATCAGAATCATGATCAATCCAGCCGCGATATGTATAAAGCGCCCCCAGCGGCGCAAGAACTGCTGGTGCTTTATGAAGCGATCAAGTGAAAGGGCACTTAGCATGAAGGGCACGCCCAGACCCAAAGAATAAACGCCGAGCAACGCCATCCCGCTCCAGGCGTTGGCCGTGGAGGCGCTGACGGTAAGAATGGCACCCAGAATTGGGCCAATGCAGGGGGTCCAGCCAAATGCAAACGCTAAACCAAGTAAGTAAGCTGCACTGCGGGTTCCACCGACGTCCTTCAGTCGACCCATAAACCGCCATTCTTGATGAAACCAGCGCCATGGCATGAGCCCGGTCATGAAGGCGCCAAACAGGACGACGATAAGGCCACCGACTAGGTTTGCTTCTTGGCGATACACCAGCAGCAGACGACCAATGGCAGTGGAGCTGGCTCCCAGCAACAAAAAAACGGTTGAAAAACCGAGCACGAACCATATCGACTGGGTTAACACCCGCAGACGTTCTCGTCTATCCGCTTCCTGTAATTGTCCGAGCGAGCGGCCGGTCATGAAAGAAAGATAGCCAGGCACAAGTGGCAAAACACAGGGCGAAATGAACGAGATCAGGCCTGCCAGAAAGGCAGTGACCAGTCCTATATTGGCTACTTCAAGCATTACCCTTTACCCATGGCTAGGCTTGGAATTTAGATGAGGACTGCTTGATTGACTCGCTTTGATCGACTAGTTGGCGAGTGGTAGGCGCTGTTCCGGCATTCACTTCTGAAGCGTCTTCTACCCGAGCCTGAACATTGGTAGCGTCGCTTTGCTCGGTCGCTTCACCTTTTTTGTCTTTGCACTTCATCATGCATAGGCCTAATCCGCACATAATGAGACATGGCAATAGGCTCAATAGAATAGGCGCAATGCCTAGCAAAACCAGATTATCCCAGCCAAAAGCAAGGCCGCCAGCCACTGCCACGCTACCCAGCAACATCAGGCCGCGTGACCCTGTCAAAAAGCCATTTAGCCCCGATTTTTGTTTGCCCTGTTGGGTTTTGTCGTCACAACAACTCATGGTGCTACCTCATTATCTGGTTGCAATCATTTCGGCAAGAAAGTCGATCATGTCTTGAGTATTCCACTCGGCTTCCCCCACGAGGCGCCCAATTTCTTTGCCTTGGCGGTCAAGTAGAAGCGTCGTGGGAATACCTACGGCCCCAAGATCTGCGCTAGCCATTCCGGTTTTATCTATATAGGGAGCCAGATGTTCAATGCCTATCTCTTGATAGAATTCATTAACAATCTCGACCCCCTTACGGTCGATCGATAAGGCGACCACCTCAAAATCATCGCTGCCAAGCTCATCTTGTAGGGCATCTAAAGTGGGCATTTCCTCTCGGCAAGGCCCGCACCATGTTGCCCAGATGTTGAGTAGAATCAGCTTTCCTTCAAAGTCAGCCAACGTGAAAGGGGTACCGTCGCTATCCTCGAAGCTGATTTGTGCCACATCGTTGGGGGTAGCCCAGAGAAGAAACCCCTGTGGCCCTGAACTTTCTGACGGGGCGGCCATGGCAAGGGATGTGGCAGTCATCAGAAATACAGCTACGAAATGTCCTGTCAGGATGGGGTGTTTCATCGCCGCACTATCCTTTAGTGAGTCGCGTAAATGTCGGGGGTCTCAGTCGATTGCGAGGCGATGGCATAGACTTCCAACGGGCCACGCTTTTCTCCCGACATGCCCGGTGAGCCAAGCGGCATTCCCGGCACACTCAGCCCTATGATAGAGGGCTTTTCATCAAGCACTTGGGTCACGCTCTCAACAGGCACATGCCCTTCGAAGAGATAGTCCCCTACGACCGTGGTATGGCAGCCATGCAGTTCTTCAGGGACGTTATACTCGGCTTTCATTTTAACAAGATCATGGGTGTCGATCGTCTCCACGTCGAAGCCGTTTTGTTCCAAATACTTGGCATATTCGGCACAACACCCGCAATTGGGATTTTTGTAGAGAGTCGCTGATATATCAGCCGCCAATCCCGATACGGGAAAAGCCAGCAAAGACGTAACGGCAAGCGCTTTCCAATGTTTCATATGTTGTGTGTCCGGTTAGATATCAGAGAGGAAGGTCCAAGCGACGCTATCCGCATGATGAAAAGGTTGCTTGCGTACAAGCAACCCTATCCGAGCCGCTTTAAGCGTCGTCGTTCTCATGCTGCATGTTTTCCATCATGGCGTTACATTTTTCCATCATGGACTTCATATCGCCCATCATGTCGTGCATACCCCCTGCTTGCATCATATTGCTATGCATGGCGTTGCCCTCCATCGGCTTCTGTTGATTCTCTTCTTGGGCAAGAAGCGAGCTAGCTCCGAAGCTGCTGGCAGCAACAATGGCAGTAAACAGGATCGCAGTATTACGTTTACGCATGACACTCTCCTCTGTGTGTGAGTCACTCTGCCAAACGCGCTGGTGGTAGGACTTGATTACGGTTTTTTATCCTGTGGCAGAAGTGCTTTTTTAAGATATCCTTAAAGCAGACTTTAAGGTCAAGGCCTCATTTTAAATTTCGTTATACAACCTAAATGTTTGTCATGAGCGCTCAGCTGAAGACTTGACCTTTGGGCAGCCTAACGGTTGTAAGCTGGCTACGAATAAACGAATGAGGATAAGCCAATGCGAGTCTCAGAGCTGGCTCAGACGGGAGGAGTAACGGCAGAAACGGTACGCCACTATACAAGGGAAGGGTTATTGCAACCGCACCGCGACCCGCGCAACGGTTATCAACTCTACGATGCAGAGTCCTTGGGGCGCCTACGTTTTATCGATTGCCTGCGTTCGCTGGGTGTTAGTCTTCCAGAGATCAAGCAAATATTATCTTGGGCGGATCAAGGCACTGCAGAGTTTATTGAACCAGTACCACTCGCCACTCAAAGGGGACGTCTTTACTTGCGGGCTCAAGAGTTCCAGGTGATAGCGCGCTGGATAGATAATATGAATCAAGACAAGATGACTGAAAGTTTCAGCCTGAAGGAGCTCATCGAATCGCTTGGATCTAGAAAATCAGACGTCGAGATTAATGATAAGCGAGGTCATCATTAATGTTGCGATGGGGTCATGGCACCGTGCGTATCCACCATCCCTATCATGGATTCCAAATACCAGAGTTGCCAGACGGCAAACGCAATAATTAGCAGCGCTGCTAGCGTACGAGTCGCAGGACTACGTATCCATATTGAGACGCGGCGCGCTGCCACACCGGTCGCTAGGACGGCAGGCAGGGTGCCGAGCCCGAAGGCCCCCATCATCGCGGCGGCACGCAATGGCTCGGCTACGGCCAGACTCCAGGCCAGCATCGAATAGATTAGCCCACAAGGCATCCAGCCCCATAGCGAGCCAAGTGCGAACGCTTGGGGCACTTTTACAACAGGCATCAAGCGACGTCCTATTGGTTCGATGCGGCGCCACAGAACGCGCCCTAGTGCCTCGATACGTAGCAAGCCCTTCCACCAGTTGGCGATATAAAGCGCCATCAGTATCAACATGACCGCCGCCAGGATACGCAATACCAGGGCGAAGCTGTCCAATGCATGGTTGAGCACGGAACCGAGCAGGGCCACCAAGGCACCCGCGATCATGTAGCTGCTGATACGGCCTAAATTATAGCCGAGCAACAGAGCTGCTAAACGGCTAGGTTGTCGCATGCTGGGGGGCACAGCAAAGGTCAGGGCACTCATGATGCCGCCACACATGCCGATACAGTGCGCGCCTCCCAGCAAGCCGAAGACGAAGGCCGCCGCCAGCGGCGGCAGGCTCAGGTCGGCGGGATTCATTTAAGGAGCGCCTTTGGTGCTATCCGCCGTACCAAGGGAGGGGCTGGTGGCGAAGGTCGCCGGAGGGGAGCCGTACGGTGAGATAAGTTCGACCTGTTCGGGTGGATAGCAAAGTCCTTGATCGGAACAGCCCTGAAAGGTCACCACGACGGCCAACGGTCCGATCACGGTCTCGCTCGCCTCGATGGGCGCACTCACCAACACCTGATTGTAGAAAACATTAATGTCCCCCAAAGATGCGTGCGACATTGGCTCACCAGGTGGCAAAGCCAGCTCTCCGAAATTGATACTTCGAGAGAGACTCTCAATCGCAAACTGATGCCGATGAAGGTAATAGTCTTCGGCGACGGTGAAACCGACATAAACCCGATCATCGTCTCGCCAAGCGGTGGTTCGGAAGGCTTCTGTAGCCGGTAGAAAGTCACGTTGCGTCGAACGGTTAAAAGGGGAGCTTTTGTCACCAACCCCAAATATCTCTTCACGTGCCGCTACCGGTGTGACTATAAAGAGTGCCACCATTAGAAAAGCGAAGACTTGTTTCATGAGTTTAACGCCGCCTTTGGCTTATCCACTGGCTGACGTCTGGACCAAGCGACCAGAGCAAAACCCGCTATGAGCATCGGTAGTGTCAACAGCTGCCCCATGGTCAACCAGCCAAAAGCGATGAATCCCAACTGAGGGTCTGGGAGGCGCACGAACTCCACGATGAAGCGAAAGGCTCCGTACAGAAGCAGGAACAACCCAGAGATGAGGCCTCGCTGACGCGGTCGGCGCGATAGCCACCACAGCACGGCAAACAACACGACACCTTCAAGGGCAAACTCGTAGAGAGCCGAAGGATGGCGTGGCTCTGGGCCCAGCTCCATCATGGATGGAAACACCATTGCCCAAGGTACATCACTAACTCTTCCCGGTAACTCGTGATTGATGAAGTTACCGAGGCGACCCGCTCCCAGGCCGATCGGGACTAACGGAGCAATGAAGTCAGTCAGTTGAATAAAAGCCAGTTGATGTTTGCGAGCAAACAGCCAGGCAGCCACTAATACACCGGCAAGGCCGCCATGAAAGCTCATGCCTCCTTCCCAGATTTTTAATAACCAAAGGGGGTTTGCTTGCAGTTGTTCGAGCCCGTAAAACAGCGCATAGCCAAGACGGCCGCCAACGATGATGCCGATGGCGCCGTAGAAGATCAGGTCGCCCATATCATCGTGGCTTAGGCCGAGTCGGTGGGCTCGATGCCGACCCAACCACCAAGCAGCGACTAGCCCGATGACATACATTAAGCCATACCAGTGGATCTGAAGAGGGCCTATGGCGATGGCGATCGGATCAATTTGAGGGTATTGCAACATATACCTTCCTTAACTTAGCGTTACAGATGGAGTCATTAATAAAAAAATAATGCGTTTTCATAACCGTTTTATCGTTTCCACTTCTCGACTTCTTGGATGACTCGCTCAACATCTTCAGACGTTATGTAACCTGTATGTTTGTAACGAATAGTGCCTTCGGTATCGACCAGATAGCTTTCTGGGGCGCCATACACACCTAGCTCAAAACCTAGGTTACCCTCTGGATCAAAGATGTTGACTTCAAAAGGGTTCCCGAACTCGTCAAGAAACTCGAGCCCCTTTGCCTGGGTATCCTTGTAGTTGATCCCAACCAAGCGGACGCCTCGCGCGGCTAAATCCAATAACTGCGGCATTTCATGTTTGCAAGTCGGACACCACTCTCCCCACACATTGACTAATGTCACCTTTCCTTTAAAAAGAGATTCATCAACGAGCCTTGAGGGGTCTTCCAGCGTTGTCAGGCTGAATGGCGGAAACGGCTGAGCTAACAAGGGTGAATCTCTGGCGCTAGGATCCATTGATAAGCCCTGATAAAAGAAAAAGCTCAAACCAAAAAAGCCCAATAGGGGTAAAAATAGCAATGTCCGAGATTTCACGTGTACGTCTCACAGGTAGTAGCGGGTAAGTGCCTGCTGAGCATTGTTAATGCTTACGAAAGTTGATTTAGAGCACTCGGTTGCTATCGGTCATGGCTGTCGAGCCCATAAGCGTTTCGCCAGCAGAGGCAGCAATGTAATGCCACTGATGAGAATCAGCGCGATTGTGAGGCCACGGGAGTCGGCCGTAATCAGCACTTCGCCGAACATGACGATTAGATACGCCGTGGGGATCACGCCGGCCAGTGTGGCGATCAAAAAGCGCCAGAAAGACAGGGGGGTGATACCTGCCGCATAGCTGACGGCATCAAACGAAAGGAAGGGCACCAATCGGGATGCAAAAACGATGAGCATCAAGCCTGTCTGAGAGCGCTCCTTTCCCAGCCAGTTGAGGATGGGCCGCGTACGCGGCCAGCGTTGCATCACTTCATAGCCGAGCAAACGAGCAATGCAGAAAGCGAGCAGAGCACCGGCTTCGGCACCGATAACGACATAGATCGTCCCCCAAACTGGGCCGTAAAGCGCACCAGCCACCATCGCAATTGGGCCACTGGGAATCGGGCTCATGACAATGGCCGCCATCATCATAAAGATGATGGCCAACGGCCCCCAGAAGCCCAGCCTATCAAGCCACTCACGCAAGGCCTGCTTGTCGGTCAAGACCGACAAGGCGCCGGTCTCCATCAGAATCCAATAAAGGGCCGCCAAGCCCATCAATAGAGTGAGCCCCAAAAAGAGCGTTTGCTTTACGCTAAGCTTGGTTGCCATGTGCATCTCAGTGGTCGTGATTGGGGAGACTCGCATCTCAGCCCTGTACCGTTATGGTGTATCATTCAACGCCCAATATTTCGCGAAACTGGTCGGTCGACACTGCGCCATTGATACGCTGAACTTTCCCGGCTTCATCACGGTAGTAGCTGGTCGGCGTTCCCGTAGCACCGGCCTCACGCATGATCTGGGCGTGATTTCTAAGAAGCGCTTGACTCTCCTCCGACGGCTCCACCGGCCTTATGCCGCCATTGCGAAATTCCAGTTCATGAGTTTCGAGAGCACTGGCCGGATTGTCGGATTCAAGGATTGCAGCAGCTTTGCGAAGACTGTCCTCTGATAGCACGCCGACCAGCACGTGACGAAGCTGTAACACGCCTTGCTCAATGAGCGGGCGCGAATTTTTCCAGAGTGCATTGCAGTAGGGGCAGTTGGGGTCTGTTAGTGTGTACACAATATGCGAAGCATCATCATTCCCCTCCGAGATAAAACGAGTGTTTTCAAACGCACTCCAGGTAGCTTCCAGCATGGGGTCCAGCACCAGAGCCTGAAGCTGGCTTTCCATAACGGCATTGCCCTGCGGGTCGATTAACGTACCAATGACGGCGTAGTCGGAAGAGGAGGAGATATAAGCTGCCATAGGCTCATTATCATAAGACAAGGCATAGCCTTGGAGACCGTCAGGCGCTTCGAAGCTGCCATGGAAGGTGAACCCTTGATCCACCAATGCGGTAATCGATTTGGGCAAGGGAGACTCAGTATTCGTGGCACTGCTGGCCTGACGACTCTCAGTGGCATCAGTACTTGCTTCCTGCGCCAACGCAGGCAACGTTATAAGACCTAACAGACCTGCAGCAGCTAGGCAATAAGTGATAGGTAGGATATATCTCATGGATGCTCTCTTTATTAGTTTCTGATCTACCCAAGGGGGACGATTGTATTCGGTTGCCAGCTTCATCACTTCTTATTAAAAAACAGGTATTTGATGAGCGCAGCAACACCAAGCCCCAGCGCAATAATCAACAAGATCGCTATTAGGCCCATCCCTGCCATACCCCACATGCAGCTTTCACTTCCCATCATTTTGAATTCCTCGTTAACACGACATTGTTTGGTTTAGGCGCGATGAACAGCATCGTTTGGACGTGGTGTGGCATTGCCGGTATCCGATGTGAAACGGCGTAGCCGCAACGAGTTAGTCAGCACAAAAACACTGGAAATGCTCATGGCCGCCGCCGCCAGCATGGGGCTGAGCAATACGCCGATGAACGGATAGAGCACGCCCGCCGCTACGGGGATTAGTGCTACGTTGTAGCCATAGGCCCAAACGAAATTGCCGATAATGGTCCGGTGGGTACGCTTGGAGAGCGCTGTGGCATTGACGATGCCTCGCAAATCGCCACTCATCAGCACCACATCGCCAGACTCGATGGCGATATCGGTACCAGTGCCGATCGCAATGCCCACGTCGGCCTGCGCTAACGCGGGAGCATCATTGATTCCATCTCCCACAAAAGCGACACGCTTGCCCTCCGCTTGGAGACGCCGGATCTCTGCCGCTTTCTGGTCGGGCAGCACCTCGGCGAGAACCTGCTGGATGCCAACCTGCCGTGCGATAGCATCGGCAGTAGCACGGTTATCGCCGGTGAGCATGGCCACGTCCAGCCCTTGCGCTTTGAGTGCTGCGATAGCCTCGGCAGAGCCTTCTTTAAGGGGATCCGCCACCGCGATGACTGCAGCAAGCTGACCGTCTACCGCGGCATAGAGTGGGCTCTTGGCGTTCTCGGCCAACACCTTGGCGCGTGTTTCTGCCTGGCCGAGGTTGATTTCCAGCCGACGCATGTAACGATCAGCTCCTACTTGCACCAAGTGGCCGTCGACCTCGGCTTCAATGCCGTAGCCAGGCTCGGCACTAAAGCGACTGACCGGGGGTAATTCCAGCCCACGGGCCTTGGCGCCCTGTACAATAGCCTCGGCGATGGGGTGCTCGCTTTGAGCTTCCACCGCCGCGACCAGTCGCAGCACTTCGTTTTCATGGCCGTTGATCGCTTCGAAGTCGGTCAGTTCGGGGCGCCCTTGGGTCAAAGTGCCGGTCTTGTCCAGTACCACCGTATTCATCTTGGCCAGCGTCTCAAGCGCCGCCCCTTTACGAAATAGCACTCCCATCTCGGCCCCTTTCCCGGTACTGACCATGATGGCCGTTGGGGTGGCCAGACCCATCGCACAGGGGCAGGCAATTAGCAGCACGCTAACGGTAGTGACGAAGGCAAAGGACAAAGACGGCGCCGGTCCGAAAGCGAACCAGAGTGCAAAGGTAATCGCGGCAATAACGATGACCACAGGAACAAACACACCAGCAACCTTGTCGGCTAATTGCTGAATGGGGGGCTTCTCCGCTTGGGCCGTTTCCACCATCTTGACGATCTGCGACAAGACGGTGTCGGCACCGACTCGCGTGGCCCGAAAGGTAAGTGCACCGTTCTTGTTGATAGTGCCACCGACGACTTCGGAACCCTTCTGTTTGACGACCGGCACTGGCTCACCGCTGATCATCGACTCATCAATGTAGGAGTGACCCTCCTCAACGATGCCATCGACTGGAACACGCTCCCCTGGGCGAACCAAAATACGATCGCCCGTGACGACGGCGTCGATAGGCAGCTCGACGGTTTCATCCTCGCGGATGACACGGGCAGTTTTCGCCTGTAATTGCAGAAGCTTCTTGATCGCCTCGGAAGTGCGACCTTTGGCAATGTGTTCAAAATAGCGACCGAGCAGAATTAGCGTCACAATGACCGCTGCCGCTTCGAAATAGCTCACGGCTGTTCCGACGGGGAAGAGCGCGGGCGCCAGCAAGGCGGCGACTGAATAGAAGTAGGCAGCGCTCGAGCCGATCATGACGAGGCTGTTCATGCCCGGATTAAAATGCCGGAGTTCGGCGAAGCCGGCACGATAGAAGCGTGCACCTGCATAAAACTGCACCGGTGTCGCCAATAACCACTCGACGCCCATCCAGGCGCGATGCGGCATTAGACTTGTTAACAGCGTGTCAAAAGCGGGAATCATTTTCCCCATGGCGATAATGACCACCGGAATCGTGAATATTGCCGCGAGCACGACTCGGCGGCGAAGCTCAGCTCTCTCCCGGTCCTCGCTGTCCGTCGGTGGCGGCGTATCGGTATCCTGTGGTTCATAGCCTGCCTCGCGGATGGCATGCTGAATACGCGTTAACGAAACGGCTCCCGGCAGGAAGCGAACGAAGGCCTTCTGGGTAGCAAGGTTAACACTCACTTCCACCATGCCGGGCAGCTTCGTTAGCGTTCGCTCTATCCGAGAGACACACGATCCACAACTCATGCCGGTGATGGGAATGTCGAGACTTTCCACCACAGGTTGATAGCCCGCTGTTTCAATGGCGTTGAGTAGGCTAGTGGTCGTGGTACCTGCTTCGACCTGGATAGCCGCCTTCTGGGTGGCGAGGTTCACTTGAGCGTTGATCACGCCTGGCTGCTGGCTGAGTGCACGTTCCACACGTCCAACACAGGAAGCACAGGACATACCACGAATCTCGATATCGACGTTTTGCGCCATAATGACGATCTCCCTGTTAATTTATCGACGACCTGATATGCGAGCTTGATTCCCCATGTTCGCTATCGAGAAAATGCCCGATCATTCAGTCTGCTCAGCGATAGCTTCAACAATCGGGCAGCCTTCCTGCATAGGCCCTGCGCCTGCACATTCGTCCAGTGTTTTCGATAATACGGCTTCAATCCGCGTGAGATGTTTGATCTGCTCTCGCACCTTGTGCAGCTTCTCGCTGGCGATGCGTTTAGCTTGCGCCCGGTCGCCATTAGCATCCTGAAGCATTAACAGCTCCCGAATCTCTTGCAGCGTGAAGCCCCACTGCTTGGCATGGACGATAAACTGCAACCGATCCACAGCTTCCAGTGGGTAACGCCGATAGTTGGCATCGGTCCTCCTCGGAGGAGGCATAAGTCTCTCTTTTTCGTAGAATCGAATCGCCTGGCTAGCGACCCCGCTTCGTTCGGCAAGCTCGCCGATACTTAGTGTTTGCATAGCGTTACCTCACGACATTATTAATCCAAGCTTCTGGCAGCCTGACTCAACGAATCTACCGGTCGGGGCTCCTATTGCTCCGGTTGGCGCACGACCCTAAGGTAGGGCGTCTTGGTGTTCCAGCCTTCGGGAAAGTGTTGCCTAGCGTCATCATTCGATAGCGATGGCGAGATGATGACATCGTCACCATTTTGCCAGTCAACGGGGGTGGCCACTTTGTGCTTGTCAGTTAGCTGAAGCGAATCGAGAACCCGCAGTATCTCGTCGACATTACGTCCTGTGCTGGGTGGATACGTCAAAGTGAGACGAATTTTCTTGTCAGAATCGATGATGAAGACCGTACGCACCGTCAGTTTGGGGTCGGCTTTGGGATGGATCATTCCATAAAGCTTCGCTACCACCTGATCTTCGTCAGCCAGCAAGGGGTAGTTCAGGGCCGTGCCCTGAGTCTGTTCAATATCCCCCGCCCAGTCGTGGTGAGAGCTGAGGGGATCCACCGAAACCCCAACCAGTTTGGCACCCCGCTGGGTGAATTCGTTCTTTCGCTTGGCAAACGCGCCCAGTTCTGTGGTGCATACTGGCGTAAAATCAGCGGGGTGCGAGAACAGCACCGCCCAGCTGTCGTCAAGCCATTGGTGAAAGTTGACCGTGCCTTGCGTGGATTCGATCGTGAAGTTTGGTGCTGTCTCGCCCAGTTGTAGCGCCATGGAAATGTCCTCATGTCATTCATTGAGTAGCCACCATAACTTTGAAGTCAACTTTAAGGTCAAGCCTGATGTGTAATATTTGCAGTTCGGTAGGAGACAAATAATTTGCCAATAAAGGTTGACCTTAAAGTAGCTGTAAGCCTTAAAATTCTTATGGCGCTAAAATGGACATGATAGGAGGTAGCACCATGGGATTGGTATCAATACCCTTGTTGGCTGTCTCCATAACTTAAGTTGCGATAACACATTGGAATCTCTCTCTTCCATCGGCTTGGTCGGCGCCTTTATCGGCGGATTGGTCTCCTTCTTCTCGCCCTGCACGCTGCCCCTGTTACCGGCCTACCTGTCGGTGGTCACAGGCGGTAGTGCCGGTAAAGCCGACAGGCGGTTAGAGGCATTGACCCTCAGTGCCTTCTTCGTCTTCGGCTTCAGCATCGTGTTCATCCTACTCGGGCTCGGCGCCAGTAGTATCGGGCAACTGATGCGAGGGTATCGTCAAGAATTCAACTGGGTTGCCGGCTCGGCGGTGATCGTGCTGGGCCTCTTCATGACCGGCGTGTTCCGGTTGCCGCTTTTCCAGCGTACCTTTCAGTTCACCCCCAATGTCCAGGGTGGCTCCCCGCTGTCGGCGACTGTGTTCGGGATCTCTTTTGCCATCGGTTGGACGCCTTGTATCGGCCCCATCCTGGGCGCCATCCTGATGGCCACGTCCAACGCTGCTAGTGCTCAGGCTGGAATGATATATCTCAGTGCCTACTCGGCTGGCCTAGCGCTACCTTTTCTTGCCAGCACTTTACTGATTAACCGATTCGCTCTGCATCGGCAAAGCCTAGGAAGGTGGAGCGCCTATGCTCGCCCCGTGGCGGGCACGATTGTGATCCTGATGGGCATCGCCATCGTTACGGGGTATATGACACGGCTTTCCAGTATCATGGTCGACCTTTTCCCCTCCCTGGCAACCTTGGGGTAGGCTAATTGTAAGTTGTTTAGTTTCTCCAAAATGAGGCTCTTAGCGAGGTGCTTATAACATTTACATTACCATTAATGACTATTTAATAGCTCTTTTTTCTGCATTACCTTTAACTTTTTTTACCAAAGTTTTGTATCTTTTTTGTTTTTTATTTTATAGATTTAATTTTCCTGAAAGCCTTTGTGAAAATGCCCTAAATGCACTGCAAAATACTGAAATAAAGCGTGATTATTGCTGCGCGATCATTTAGGAAGTCTTGTTATATGAGTCTTTTTTCAATAGAATGCCCGACTATGAAATTATATACCCGGTTTTTTATTGTATTTATTTTGAGTTTTGCACTTCCCGTAACGGGAACGGCGCAAACCCTTATGATGACCGGTTCTTTCTCCATGGATCATTCGAATGTTTACGTTACCCCGGAGTCTAGTTTCTCGGGGGACACCGAGCATGAATGCTGTTCGCAGCACGAACGAGATGACTTTGCCGACTGCAAGAGCGGCAAGGAATGTAAAACCAGCAGCCTGCTCCAGGTAGCTGTTATCAAAAGCCTGCCGTTTTCGCCCAGCCAGCTCCCTCTTGTGTTGGCAATAAATTTTGTGCGGTCCCTCGCACCAGATGCCGTTTGGCATCCTCCCCGCAGCTGATTCCTATTATGTAATGAATATCATCCGGCGCCCCTGAAGCTTTCGGATGGTCATCGCGTGCCTTTGGTTCGCGCTGGAACATAAACGGAATCAATCACCATGAAATACCGAATCAATTGGCTTCGTGCGTGCACGGCCGCCCTATTCGTCAGCTCGCTTGGCTTTCCTGGGTTGTCAGTCGCACTTACTTTGGAGCAAGCCTTGAATTTGGCTGAGCGTGAAGCTCCTTCGTTGGCTGCTCAAGCGGCCAATCAGCAGGCGACACGCAGTGCGGCCATCCCCGCCGGAGAACTGCCGGATCCCAAGTTGAGATTAGGACTGCAAAACACTCCCATTGAAGGCGAATCACGCTGGGAGCTTGGCAATGAGCCGATGACCATGCAGATGGTCGGTGTAATGCAGGAAGTCCCTAACCGTGATAAGCGCCGGGCACGAATTGATGCAGCGGATGCTGCTGCGACGGTCGCTGATGCGGAGCAGGCCATTGAGCTTCTTCAGGTACGCCAGGAAACAGCAGACGCCTGGATCACTACCTTAGCGATCGAGCGCAAGCTGGCCCTGTTCAAACAGCTTTATGCTGAAAACGAACTGTTTTCCCGAGCAGTAACAGCGCGGCTTGCCGGAGGACGTGGTCAGCTAGCTGACAGCATACTGCCGAAACAGGAAGCTGTATTGCTAGCGGATCAGGAGGACTTGTTACGGCGCAACGAAACAGCAGCCCGGGCCGCACTAAGCCGCTGGATTGGCCCGGCCGCCAGCCAGCCACTGACCGGTGGCTGGCCACAATGGCAGGACGATTTAGCTCATTACCAGTACAACCTGGAACGGCATCCGCAGTTGCTGGCATTCAATCCGATGACGCGTCAGGCACAGGCTGAAATTGCTGAAGCCGTCGCTGAGAAAACTCCTGATTGGGGCTGGGGCGTGGATTACCAGCGGCGCGGTCGTGATTTCGGCGATATGGTTAGCCTCAGCGTCAATTTTGATCTACCCGTATTTTCCGGTTCACGTCAAGATCCCATTATTGATTCTGAACGCTCTCGTCTGGCCCAGCTTGAAGCAGAACGAGAGGCAGTGTTGCGTAGGTACAACCAATCATTGGCAACTGATCTGGCTGAATACCAGCGGCTTGTTCAAAGCTTGGCTCGGCTTGAGCAGGCTTTGCTGCCGCTGGCTGAAGAGAAGGTGCGACTAGCTATGGCGGATTATCGTGCCGGTAGCGGTGAACTCATGGCCGTCATCAGTGCTCGGCAAGAGCTGGTTGAAACCCGCTTGCGCCGCGTTGATTTGGCTCGGGATCGCTCGTTAACCAATGCTCGCCTACATTTCGCTTTCGGAGATAACCAGCCATGATATTCAAAATCAAGCGACGAGCGTTGCTGATCGGCTGGCCCAGGGTTCTTGGATTTACAGGCCTTGTCGGACTTTCGTTGGCGACGTTGCCCGCTCACGCTCAGGCAGACGAACAGCAAGATAAAGAAGTGCTGTACTGGTACGACCCCATGTATCCCCAGCAGCGCTTCGACGAGCCTGGTCCATCGCCCTTCATGGATATGGATTTGGTGCCTCGTTATGCCGATGAAGGTGGCGATGGCGCCTCCATGTCAATCGACCCTGGCATTATGCAGAACCTGGGGATGCGTGTAGCTACCGTAACGCGTGAGTCTGTCAGTGAGATTGTTACCGCGGCTGGAATCCTGACATTTGATGAGCGTGATGTTGCCATAGTTCAGGCGCGTAGCGGCGGTTTCGTCGAGCGGGTTTATGGCCTAGCGCCGGAAGACGTAGTGGAAAAAGGGGCACCGTTGGCCGATTTTCTGGTGCCTGCGTGGGTCGCTGCACAGGAGGAGTATCTCGCCCTGCGCAGTTTGGACGAGCCACAACTTTTAGAGGCAGCTCACCAACGAATGCGCCTGGCAGGTATGCCGGCTGAGTACATTACGCAACTGGAACGTGGTGCAAAAGCGATATCAGTATGGACCGTCAGTAGCCCCATCAGCGGCGTGCTGCGAACGCTTGAGGTGCGCGAAGGTATGACGTTGCCTGCTGGCGCGCCGCTGGCGCGCATCAACGGCTTGGAAACCGTCTGGCTTGAAGTAGCGGTGCCCGAGTCTCAGATGAGCGTATTGGCAATGGGTCAACCTGTCGAAGCTAGGCTTCCAGCGTTTCCAGGTGAAGCGTTGCAAGGAACGATTGAGACTATCTTATCAGAAGCCAACCTGGACAGCCGAACAGTACGAGTCCGAATTGAGCTGCCTAATCCTGAGCAACGTCTGCGCCCTGGCATGACCGCTGAAGTAACGTTGACCCGCAGCGATGAGATGGCACTGGTCTTGCCCACCGAGGCTGTGATCCGCACCGGTCGGCGTACTCTTGTCATGGTGACTGAAGGAGAAGGTAAATATCGCCCGATAGAAGTACGAACTGGCCGTGAAGCTGGTGGTAAAACAGAAGTGCTTGAAGGGCTGGAGGAAAATCAGCAGGTAGTCGCTTCTGGTCAGTTCCTGCTTGACTCAGAAGCCAGTCTGCGCGGGTTAACTACCCAAATGAATCAGCCAGTATCGGCTCCTGAGCCTGCATTGCACGAGGCTGAAGGTACCATCATTACTTTGGAAGAGGGTGCGATTGTGCTATCTCACGGCCCCTTCAAAACACTTAATATGCCAGGTATGACAATGTCTTTTCCAATCGCAGAGGAGTCTTTGCTGCAAGACCTGGCTCAGGACGACAGGGTGCGTGTAGGCGTTAGCGAAAGTGATGAAGGGCTGGTGATTAAGCGAATCGAAAAACTGGGAGGCCAGTTATGATCGCAGCAATCATCCGTTGGTCGGTCGTCAACCGTTTTCTGGTGCTACTTGCCACGCTTTTTTCTGTGGCATGGGGCATTTGGTCAGTACAGAACACGGCGGTTGATGCACTACCGGATCTCTCTGATGTGCAGGTCATTATCCGTACGCCCTATGCTGGGCAGGCGCCACAGATCGTTGAGAATCAGGTTACTTACCCGTTGACAACCACCATGCTATCGGTGCCTGGGGCCAAAACGGTGCGGGGCTACTCATTCTTCGGTGATAGCTACGTCTATGTATTGTTTGACGACGATACCGATCTGTACTGGGCTCGCTCCCGAGTGCTTGAATATTTAAGTCAGGTACAAAGCCGGCTGCCGGCTGGTGTTGCCCCAACGCTAGGGCCTGATGCGACGGGGGTAGGCTGGATTTTCCAGTACGCACTGGTCGATCGCACCGGCGCCCATGACCTTTCGCAATTGCGCTCATTACAGGATTGGTTTCTGCGCTATGAGCTGAAGACACTGCCGAATGTTGCCGAGGTGGCACCAATCGGCGGAATGGTCAAACAGTACCAAGTGGTGCTTGATCCGGTGCGTATGGCTAATCGCAAAGTGACGCAGCAACAGGTTACCCAGGCAATTGACGCGGCCAATCGCGAAACGGGCGGTAGTGTGCTGGAGATGGGTGAGAGCGAGTTCATGGTGCGCGCCTCAGGCTATTTGGAGTCTCTTAATGATTTTCGCGACATCCCATTACGCCTGGAGAGTAGCGGTGTGCCGGTTACGTTGGGCGATGTAGCGCATGTCCAGTTAGGCCCGGAGATGCGCCGCGGCATTGCCGAACTCAACGGCGAAGGTGAAGTAGTTGGCGGCGTGGTAATTCTGCGCAGCGGCAAGAACGCCCGCGAAACCATCACGGCGGTGAAGGACAAATTGCAGGAGCTGAAGAAGAGCCTGCCTGACGGGGTGGAGATCGTCACCACCTACGACCGCAGCACCCTGATAGACAGCGCAGTGAAGAATCTTAGTTACAAGCTGCTTGAAGAGTTCATCATAGTTGCACTGGTTTGCCTGATTTTTCTTTGGCATTTTCGTTCTTCGCTGGTAGCGATTGTTTCGCTACCGGTGGGCATCCTTATCGCCTTTATCATTATGCAGCGCCAAGGGGTCAACGCCAATATTATGTCGTTGGGCGGGATCGCCATCGCCATCGGCGCGATGGTCGATGCGGCTATCGTGATGATTGAGAATGCACACAAGCACATCGAAGCCTGGCACAAGAAGCACCCAGACAAGGTGCTTAAGGGTGAAGCGCACTGGAAAGTCATTACTGATGCGTCGATTGAAGTGGGGCCGGCACTGTTTTTCAGCCTGTTGATCATCACCCTCTCGTTCATTCCGGTCTTTACGCTGGAAGCCCAGGAGGGGCGGTTGTTCGGCCCATTAGCTTTCACCAAAACCTATGCCATGGCAGCAGCAGCGGGCCTTTCGATTACATTGGTCCCGGTTCTGATGGGCTACTGGATTCGCGGCAAAATTCCGGATGAGCATCGCAACCCGATCAACCGTGGACTGATCTGGATCTACCAGCCGGCCCTTGAAGCGGTATTGCGATGGCCGAAGTCCACATTGCTGGTAGCATTGCTAGTGTTTCTGACTGTTCTTTGGCCGGCCTCGCGACTCGGCGGAGAGTTCTTACCGCCGCTTGACGAGGGAGACTTGCTCTATATGCCAACAGCGTTACCGAGCCTTTCGGTTCAGAAGGCCTCGGAGCTGTTGCAACAGACTGATCGGATGATCAAGTCGGTGCCGGAAGTTGAGCGGGTATTCGGCAAGGCCGGCCGCGCTGATACCGCGACCGACCCAGCGCCGTTAACTATGTTCGAGACCACTATCCAGTTCAAACCGAAAGACCAGTGGCGACCGGGCATGACACCGGAAAAACTGATGATTGAGCTGGACCAGGCGGTGCAGGTTCCGGGTCTGGCTAACTTGTGGATTCCACCAATCCGTAACCGCATTGATATGCTTGCCACCGGTATAAAAAGCCCCATAGGTGTCAAAGTATACGGCTCGGATCTGGTGCAAATCGATAAAATCACCCAGTCAGTGGAACGGATCGCCCAGACTATCCCAGGGGTAAGTTCCGCAGTCGCTGAACGCCTCACGGGCGGGCGTTACATTGATGTCGACATTGAACGCAGCTCAGCAGCACGTTACGGGCTGAACATCTCCGACGTTCAATCCATCGTTGCTGGTGCGGTTGGTGGCGCGAATATTGGTGAAACCGTAGAAGGACTGGCGCGCTATCCGATCAGCCTGCGCTATCCGCGCGAATGGCGTGACTCACTGGACGACCTGCGCAATTTGCCTATCTATACTCCTCAAGGCAGCCAGATCACATTAGGCACCGTGGCGCAAATCAAGGTCACCGACGGCCCGCCCATGTTGAAGAGCGAAAACGCCCGCCTGACAGGCTGGGTCTATGTCGACGTTCGCGACCGAGACATGGCCACGGTAGTGAAAGATATTCGTGCCAAGATCAATGATGAAATAGAGCTCGAGTCCGGCATGAGTATTCGTTATTCAGGCCAATTTGAATTCATGGAACGAGCCAACGCGAAACTCAAACTGGTGGTGCCAGCAACGATAGTCATCATCTTCGTGTTGCTTTATTTGATATTTAAACGCTTTAGCGAAGCGCTATTGATTCTGGCTACCCTTCCGTTCGCCCTTACAGGCGGGGTCTGGATACTGTATTTGCTCGATTACAATTTATCGGTCGCCACGGGTATCGGCTTCATTGCTCTGGCTGGAGTCTCTGCTGAGTTTGGTGTGATTATGTTGTTGTATCTGACCAACGCCTGGGTCGAGCGCAATAAAGCCGGTCATTTTGACGAACCAGCACTTTTTGGGGCGATCCGTGAGGGAGCCGTGCAGCGCGTTCGGCCTAAGGTGATGACCGTGGCAGTTATTATCGCCGGTTTGCTACCGATACTGCTAGGGAGTGGAACCGGAAGCGAGATTATGAGCCGCATCGCTGCGCCTATGGTCGGAGGGATGATCACTGCCCCACTACTGTCTTTGTTTGTCCTCCCAGCGGCTTATCTATTGATGAGACGCCGATCTATTCACCTAACCCATCCAACCTCTGGAGAAACACGATGAGAACCAAACTCGCATTAATGATAACCCTCGCGATAGCTCCTGCCGCTTTTGCTGGCGACATGAACGCGATGGAGCACGATCAGGATACTGCGATGGATAACATGCAGATGGATCAGAACGACGCTGCAGCTGAGATAGCCAAGGCTGCCGGCACCATACGTAAGATAAATATGGAGAAAGGAACCGTTACCATTGCTCATGGTCCGGTGCCAGAGCTCGAATGGCCGGCCATGACAATGGGGTTCAAGGCTACGCCTGAGCAGCTTATGAATCTCAAGGAAGGCGATGAGGTCGAGTTTGAATTCACGTCCAAGGGCATGGATTCGGTGATTACCTCAATTAACAGCGATTAGAACAATGCCGAATGACCACCGCTAAGGGGTGGCCACTCAGCAGCTTTTAGAAAGATGCAATTTGGTTAGACAAAAAACTACACCGCCATTGCTTGTTAATGTATTTAACCTGCCATTGATATCAATGGTAATTAATTTTTTTATAAAAAATTTAATGATTTTGAATTTCAGAGCACAGAGTGGTGTGAGAAAAACGGCGCTTAAAATTAACGTTACTGTAACGTTTAAATATAAGGCGGCTATAGGTAAAATAAGGAGATAGTTATGTTATTTAATAATCTAGCGAAAAAATGTGCTTAGTAGGTCTTTGCATGGGTATCACTGCAAGCCCGCTGGTGTTCGCCAATAACTCAATAGAGCTAAACAAAGATTGCTCTGCAGGGCATGCGGTAATTGTTAAGCCACAATCTCAGACTTCGTTGAGAACTGATGCGTTTACTAAAAATGATCTTTTATACGATAAAGGAAATCGTCAGTCGGATCAGAGGTTTATGGAAAAAATTACTGGAAGCTCATCAAATGTAGTCAGCTATAAACCGGAAGATTTGTTCCATGATGTGGGGGACGGCATTCGCTGGTAGTTAATAATTAGTAGGTAACATGCAGTTCATAGCTGTTATTATCATTTTTCTTAGCACCTCCCCTTGAGCTACCTGTCACATCAATCTGGTATTTCCCCGGTTGTAGCTGACTAACAAGTTCGAAGTGCCCCCGTGTGCTAGAAGCTTCTGCTTCTTGCTGTCCTACCTCGTTGAGTAGAACAGCTGAAATACGGTTGCCAGTACTGGTAAAGCCTGGAAAGTGATCACTATCCACTTTCAGCGTAGTCGCTTGTTCAATGTTCATATTGAAACGCTTGGGTTGCCCCTGGGCAAGCAGCTGTGTAGAAGACACTCCTCTTTCTAGTAAGGGCAGATCCTGGGTTGTATTCCCGAAGTTAGCCCATACAGATGTTGAAAAAATGGCTCTTCGACGCTGAGTGTGGAATTCATGCCCTGAGCTAGGCCAGAATATAGTCTCCACAACGACAGTAGGTATGACATGGACGGCACCCAAATTCTGACTCTCGGCCTGGGCTTGGAAGCGCCCTGGATCCTCAAGAACCAGCACCTGGATACCGCCGTGTCGCCCCACCGACTGGATCTCTATGTCGAGGCGGAGCGCGGTAGTCTCTACCCCTGTCCGGAGTGCGGTAAGGCCTGTCAAGCTCACGACTTTGCCGACAAAACCTGGCGGCATTTGAACTTCTTTCAGCATCACTGTTACCTGCATGCTCGCGTGCCTCGCACGAAGTGTCCTGAACATGGCGTCAAACGCATAGAAGTGCCCTGGGCGCGGCCGGGCAGCGACTTCACCCTGCTGTTTGAGCAAGCGGCCATGTCACTGGTCAAAGAGATGCCGGTGCTGGCCGTCTCGCCAGTTGGAGATTTCCGACAAACGACTATGGCGCATCGTGCATCACTACGTAGGCCGAATGCTGGGGGAACTGGATCTGTCCCGGGTGGCGACGGTCGGCGTGTACGAAACCGCGTCCCGGCGCGGCCATCGCTATGTCCCGGTATTCCTCGACATGCAGTGCAAGCAGGCACCGGTGATCTTCGCTGTTCCAGGCTGCGGCAAGGATGCCATCCAAGCATTTAGCGCCTTCCTGACAACCCATGGCGGCAATACGGACAATGTGGTCGAGGTAGTCTGCGACATGTCGCCCGCCTTCCTTAGCGGCATCACCAAGCACCTTCCCAAGGCAGAGGTAACGGTCGACTGGTTCCATATCGTGCAGACCTTTACCAAGCGGCTGGACGAGGTCCGCAAGAAAGAGCGCCGCGAGCAGGAACACCCTAAATCGCTGCGCTGGGCACTGCTGAAAAATCTGGACAACGAGAACCTGAGACCTAAACAGTTGGCGGCGCTCCAGGAGTTGGTAGCCGATCAGAGCGCCACGGCCGATGCCTGGATAATCAAGGAAAAGCTACGCTGGATCCAGAAGGCCCCAACGCCCAGAGCGGCTCGGTGGCGCATCACGAACTACCTCAAAGTTATGCAAGCGGCGGTTTCTGAAAAGTCACTACTGAAGCCGATGGGAAAGGCCTTGGTGACACTTGAGCGGCACGCGGAAGCAGTGGTTAGGCGCTGGCACTCGGGACTGACGAACGCAAGACTGGAAGGGATGAACGGCCTGTTTCAGGCGGCTCGGTCACGCGCACGTGGCTATCGGAACGAGGCTAACTTCATCGCCATGATCTATCTGATTGGCAGCCCGGCGGGCCGCCTATTCGATCAGGCTAAATCCACATGAAGTGACGAAGAACTTTTTTTGCTAAAAAACCACTAAATTCAGCTTCAATTCATACTCTAAGGTTATTATTAAATTGTAAATAACCAACGGAGTAAACCACCATGAAAATTAAAGCAATTGTTTTTAGTGCAGTAGTAGCAAGTATCCTCTCTACACCTGTATTAGCGAGCTTAGGCAATACAACACAGGATCTTCCCTTACTAGAAAGAGGCGTATCTTCTACACAGATGCTTGCTCAGGGGCAATCGAAGCGTTTCAATATTAACATTGAACAAGCGACTACACTGAAAGTAGTGAGTGAGCACTTTCCAGGATTTACCAGCACTGGCAACCGCATTTCAGCTGTTCTTTATAATGAGGCGGGACAGCAGGTAGCAGAAGCTTCCAGCCCACGGGGGCACTTCGAACTTATTCGTCAGCTGCAACCTGGAAATTATCAGCTTGAGGTGAGTGGTAGCTCATTGGGAGGTAATAACCAAAGTGACAGTAACCGTTATGAACTACATGTCGCCTATTGATATCCTTTAGTCTTGACATGAATTAAGAAGGTCAGCCATGAGCTGACCTTTTTTATGAAAAACTAGTATCTCGGCAAACAAATTCAGCTTTAATTCAGGAGTTTTTGATCCTGCCCAGTAACGGTGGACACCTCAAGAACGTCATACGTTACGATGAGGTGAACCATGGCAAGATCGACAACATCAATGAAGAAAAAATCATATACCCGTTACTCAGATGCCTACCGGCAAGAAGCCTTAGCGCTTGCGGATCGCATTGGCGTTGCAGCAGCGGCGCGTGAGCTGGGAATACACGCGAGTCAGCTCTATCAGTGGCGATCTAAAGCACAGCTGCAGCAAGACACATCCGAGCGAGAGCGGTCGTTGGCAGAAGAAAACGCCCGCTTGAAGCGCCAACTAGCCGAGGCAAATGAAGAGCTGGCCATCACAAAAAAGGCCGCGGTGTACTTTGCGAAAAGCCTGAAGTGAAGTACGCCTTTATCCACCGTCATCGTCAGGCGTTCAGTATTCAGCGTATGTGCCATGTTGTCGGGGTCGCTCGGAGTGGCTACTACGCTTGGCGGCAACGCGAAGGCGCATCGTCCCCAAAACGCAGCCAGCAAGCCATTATCGATCAGCATGTGGCCAAGGCTTATCACCAACGCAAAGGCCGCTCAGGCGCCCCGAGACTAACGCTAGACCTGCGAGATGATGGGATGCCGATCAACCGTAAGACGGTGGCTGCCAGCTTACAGCGTCAGGGCCTGCGCGCTAAAGCAGCTCGTAAGTTCAAGGCCACCACGAACTCACGGCATTCGCTGCCAGTCGCACCGAATCTACTAGAACAAAACTTCACGGCCTCAGCTCCTAATCAAAAGTGGGTGGGTGACATTACCTACTTGGCGACGGGCGAAGGCTGGCTTTACCTGGCAGTGCTCATTGATCTTTACTCTCGTAAAGTGGTCGGTTGGGCAATGAGTGAGCGTATGACGGCCGATCTTGTCTGTGACGCGCTACAGATGGCGCTATGGAGACGCAAAATGCCCAAAGGCGTGATAGTCCATTCGGATCGAGGTAGTCAGCTTAGGTTCAAGGGGCCGTCGCAACACTGGCTTATGATGCTGAAAATAGTAGTTCTTTGAGAGCTTCAGCAGGTGTTTTCCAATCAAGTGTTTTACGAGGTCTGTCGTTGAGAGTCGTCGCGACAGCGTCAAGCTCATGCTCAGAATACCTGCTAATGTCAGTACCCTTGGGAAAGTATTGGCGCAGCAGACCATTGGTGTTCTCGTTAGTCCCACGCTGCCAGGGACTTCGGGGGTCACAGAAGTAGATTGCCAAGCCAGTATCAAGTCGTAGCTGTGCATGCTGGGCCAGCTCCGCGCCTTGATCCCAAGTGAGCGATTTCCGCAGCTGTTCGGGCAGTGTGGCGATCTTTATGGCGATAGCATCGCGAACAGCCTCAGCCCCGTGACCAGCCAAAGCAGGTCCGTTCTTAACTCTGGCGCCCGTTCCATGATCATGCATGGGCGGCAAGTGAAGAAGTAGCGTGAACCGACTCGTGCGCTCGACTAAGGTACCGATTGCGGAGCTGTTCAATCCAATGATTAGGTCGCCTTCCCAGTGGCCGGGGACAGCGCGATCAGCAACCTCCGCCGGGCGCTGGCTGATCATCACCTCGGGCGAGAGGTAGTGTTTACCGCGCTGCTGGGTTCTCGCTCGTGGTACCCGCAATGCCCGGCCAGTACGCAGACACGCGGACAGTTCACGACGAAGTGCACCGCGGCCTTGAATGTAGAGGGCCTGATAGATCGCCTCGTGAGAAATCCTCATCGTCTCATCATCTGGAAAGTCTACCCGCAGTCGACGGCTGATCTGCTCAGGACTCCAACTGACTCCCCACCGCCGGTCGGCTCGGCGACCATGCCGCCGTCCTCGCCATGGCACATTCGGGCCGGGAATAGGTCTGCCTTCAGCATCGGTCACCTCGCCAGCCAGACGTGATTGCACGTAAGCCTGCAACCAGCCATTCCCTGCAAGCTTGGCAGTTTTGGGCCGTTTGGCGGCTAGCTCTGCTTTCCACTGCGCGACTGTGGCCCGGTACTCCAACACACCGCCCCGGGTCGCAGCGTTACGGCGCAATTCGCGCGAGATCGTCGACGGTGACCTTCCTAGACACCGTGCAATCTCACGAACCCCGTGCCCCTGGACTCGCAATAGTGCGAGTTCCTCGCGCTCTGGGAACGACAAATAACGCCCTGAGGGTGGCACCAAGTTAGAGGGTGCCATCCCGCCTGCCTCGCGGAACCACCGTGGCCCCAACGGTTGTGATACACCACACGCCAAAGCTGCATCCTCGCTCGATAACCCCTCAGCTATTCGCTTCCAGAATGCGCGATTGGTACTCCGCTGATTGATGCTTGGTCGACCAGGCGAACGCATCGGTGCTCGCCCAGTCTTTTCAGCGATCCAACTAGATGATCTTCCCATGTAACACCTCCAATATCGAGGTGTTGCGTCGACCGATTGAATCCGCCCAGTACTGTTCCACGCGTTACCAATCGCTGCTTACCCGGCATGAGCTTACGTGCAGCATGAGCGCCAAAGGCAACTGCTATGATAATGCCTGTGCCGAAAGCTTCTTCCACAGCCTCAAGGTTGAAGCGATCCATGGGGAGCAATTTACAACGCGAAACGATATGAGGCGCCAGGTGTTTGAGTACGTCGAACTGGACTACAACAAACAACGGCGGCACAGTGCTATTGGGATGATCAGCCCAGAGGCCTTTGAAGCCCGAATGATCGCTTAAACCAGTGTCCACTGTTGCTGGGTAAGATCATTTTCGCTAACCTTATAGTGCCGCAATCGGCGTAAAAACAAACCAATTCATAAAAAGGTGTCATCATGTGGAATAACAAAAAAAAGGCTTCCCTAGGCGGACTGACGGCTATGGCCCTGGCAATGGGGACGACTTCTGCGCTGGCCCTGGAAAGCCAGGTGGGAGAAACCACCGTGGGGCTGTATGGTTACGCTAGGCTCAATATGGCCTACAGCTTCGATCAAGATGCCGGATCGGCTAACGAAGGTTACTTTGGAGATATCGAAAGGTCGGAAGATAAGGTCGGAGATCAGTTCCAGGCATCTGCCACACAGAGCCGTATCGGCTTTCGGACCAGTACGCCTGTCGAGGGGAGCACGCTTTACACCGTAATCGAAGGGGACTTCTGGTCCTATAATGATGATAATTCGCGCTTCAGATTACGGCATGCCTATGGTTCCTGGAATGGGATCCTTGCCGGACAGACCTGGTCGAATTACAACACCTTCGTCGCCGCCACGCCCACACTGGATTTCCTCGGCACGGCGGGAAGCAATGGCTATGGGTCGCGCCTAGCCCAGTTGCGCTACACCATGGGAGGATTCTCGATAGCTGCGGAGGATCCAAAGGCACAGCTGGCGGAGAACATCGATGGCTCCGTGCCAGAAGATGATTTGCTACCGGATAATGACGATGCCGTATCATCGATGCCCGCGTTGAGCCTGCGCTATGAAGATAGTATGGGTGACTTTTCCTACTCAATCGCCGGCATCGCCCGGCAGCTGAAGTACGATACCGGAAGCGAAAAGGATACGGAAATGGGCTATGGGGCCTTCGCCGCAGGTGCCTACCATGCCGGACCGGTGACCTTGAGAGCGATCGTGAACGCCAGCGAGGGGGCGAACAGTTACCTCTATCTGTCTGGCGATTACTTCAACGGTGCCGATGCCTACGTCGATACCAACGGTAAGCTGCAAACGCTATCTGGCGATGGCGGAGCCCTTGGTCTTTCTTATCAAATATCACCACAGTATTCACTGAACGCGTCCCATGGCTATACCGATGTCGAATTGGGCGACCCTACCGTAGGTGGGAATGCAGGTAGAAAGAACAAGAATACATTTCTTAATCTGATGTGGACTCCCAACGAACGCTTGATGTACGGAATTGAGTACGGCTACTTCGAAACGGAGTTGGCCGATGGCCGTGAAGAAGATGCGAGCCGTGTGATGGTGGCTGCCCAGTATAGTTTCTAGGGTGAGTTAGTAGCATAGCAGAGAAGCTGTTTTGATCGATTGCTTGGGCGTATGCCCAAGCTTTTTTATGGTTCTTCGTCACTTCATGTGGGGCCTGATCGAACAGGCGACCCACAATACCACTGTCACTAAACTGAATAAGAAAGATCAGTCGCGTCGGGAACACTTTTGATGACCAAATCGATACAGATGAAGTCGCGCATGGCCTGGCTGTCATAGATGGCATCTTCAAGCGCTTCGTCGACCAGTGCATACCATTGCTGAAGGAAGTAGATCCGCAACATCTGTCCCAGGAACCGTTCCCGGCGGGTGACCTTCTTATTGTTCTGGTGCTCAGCCTGAGCAAACGAGATCTGTTTCATCGAGAACTCTGGCGGGTAGTGGAAAACTGTATTTTGCCCTGCCGGTGGCACTTAGGCAGCAACGGTCGTATTTATGCAGTGTTTCCTTAAAAGAGGCTCGCAGTAGGCTTGCTTCTACTAGAGTTTATTTCAAAATAATTACCTCAATAATTTGAAAGCCTGAGTTAAAGCAAATGAATTTCTCCATAGAAGTTCACGTCGAGCCGGAGCGCTCGCCCCGGCTGGCTTAGAGCTTAGCTGGCCATTGCGGCACATTCTTCAGCGCAGCGGTGACAAGCTTGGGCACACTCTTGGCAGTGGGATGCATCATGTTTTTCACACTCATCACCACATTTCTTACAAATGTCGGCACATAGACGGCAGATCTCGTGCGCAAACTCACTTTCTTGTGCCATAAATGAGGCGGCTAACCGACAAATTTGAGCACATTGCATGTTAAGGCGAATACATTCCGCCATCATTTTTACGTTGTCTTCTTTTAGACACTCAGTTGCACACTTGTCGCAATAAGCAGCGCATATGTGACAAGCTTCAATGCAGTTTTCGTATTTTTTGAAGTCCATCTCGGTTCTCCATTTATTAAATCA
Source organism: Vreelandella sulfidaeris Esulfide1 (assembly GCF_054072535.1). Classification (NCBI taxonomy): domain Bacteria; kingdom Pseudomonadati; phylum Pseudomonadota; class Gammaproteobacteria; order Oceanospirillales; family Halomonadaceae; genus Vreelandella; species Vreelandella sulfidaeris. Next base: position 276,443 of record NZ_JBSVSF010000002.1, read on the forward strand.
AATTTTATTTACCATAGTTCTTGCTTGGCATAATAAAGCTAGAACAACCTAAAAGATAAATCAAGGAAAGGGAACCTGGTAACTAATCAAAAAATATAAAAATAAACCAGGTAGCTGTGCGTTACTTGCCGTAATTTTTATTATTCAGCTAGGATTCAGGAAGGCCTACTATAATAAATTTTTTGTCAAAAAAACACTGAAACGTTCGCTGCGCTTGTAAGTTACCTCGCCACGAGCTCCTAATTAAAGCAATTAGTCCGGATTTCTCATAGCCTCTCAGCCAGTACCGAACTCAGGCTGTAACACCGCTAAACATCTACTGGCTAGACTTACATTGGCTACTTTTTAATCACTTTCCGTCGTTCAGACACACTTCCCCCTTCCCCCCATTGCGTCGGGCCGGGGGGCGCCCGAGCAGTCAGTTCGGCACCAACCGCCTGACGAGGTTGGATAGCGCCGTTTTATAAGGATAGCTGTCACTCATCAGCACTCGGATGCGGCACGTATTGCGGATGATGACCGCCCCCACTTTGATGAGCTTGAGCCTCAGGTTGCTCGGGCTCATGCGCGCGAAGGACGTTTTCTTCAGGTAAGTCCGTAACCGCTCGAACAGCGTATAGGCGAAGCCTGACAAGATTAGCCGCATCAGCCGCCACTGATTGGCCCACCAGTGCGTACTGGAGGTCCGGTCAGCGAACAGGCTCAGTTGTTGATCTTTGATTCAGTTTTCCATGTTGTCTCGAGCAAGTACTGCGCGTAGTAAAGCTTGAAGCTGTCATCGTAACGGGAACTGATGATAAACCGGGGGTTGGAGCCCAGCTCGCTCTCTTCTAGACGAGCCACCACTCAGCGTGGGCATTGCCAGGAGTGGGCTTGATACGGGAAGCGGAACGTCCCTGCCACTTTTTCTCCCACCTGCCATTGGGTTTTGCGTACCAGCATCATGGGCACATCCACTTCCTTGAGCAGTCGGTTGTTCTTGGCGATTCCCACGATGTAGTCGACGTGATGCCGATCGCACCAGTTCAGCATCTGGGGACGACAAAAGTGGCTATCACCTCGTAACACGATACGGGTATCAGGCCAATATTGACGGATAAAGCGTACCAGTAGTGAGAGGATGGTCCAGCTATGGCGGCTGTCGCTTCGGTCACTGGTGCGCAGATAGCTCACCAGTAAGTGGCGACCACAGAAGACATACAGCGGGAAGTAGCAATGGTGGTCGTAGTAGCCGTTGAAGAACTTGCCCGGCTGCTCGCCGTGAACCGGGATATCAGTACCATCAAAGTCCAGCACGATTTCTGTCGGTGGCTCCTCGTGCTGCTCGATGAAGTGGTGCCACAGCACCTCATGGGCCTTCACTATTGCTTGCCAATCGGCGTGCTGTTCCACCCGGCACAGCGTCGACTTGCCCGCCAGCGCCTCCACTTCACCGAGCGCCGTCTGAAGCGCCTGGTCATAACGTAGGGCCTCATGGTCGTTGAAATCTTCGTAGCCAGCAGCGACACCGAACACCCGCTGACGAACCAGAGTGTCGAGCTTATGACGAATCTGTTCCGGTGCGCGGGGATCATGAAGCACGGCGGCCAAGCGGCGTGTCAGGCGATACTGTTTATCGACTTCACGAAGCAGGAGTAATCCGGCGTCTGACGTAATGTGGCCCCCAGAGAAGTCGGCTTCAATTTGGCGGCGTGAGAATGGCTAGAAGGTGAGCTTTTCAGGTACCATTTTGGAAGCGGCTGTTGGTGTTTGATGGATTGGTTAGGTTCTTGAAATCATAGCTCTTTCAGCCGCTTTCTTTTATACCCTGTGAGAAAACCGGGCTAGAGTAATTAACATAAAAATTAAATCTATTAATTTTTGGAACGCTAGCAGCCAGCATTTTTTCGGTTCTTCGTTACTTCATGTGGATTTAGCCTGATCGAATAGGCGGCCCGCCGGGCTGCCAATCAGATAGATCATGGCGATGAAGTTAGCCTCGTTCCGATAGCCACGTGCGCGTGACCGAGCCGCCTGAAAAAGGCCGTTCATCCCTTCCAGTCTTGCGTTCGTCAGTCCCGAGTGCCAGCGCCTAACCACTGCTTCCGCGTGCCGCTCAAGTGTCGCCAAGGCCTTTCCCATCGGCTTCAGTAGTGACTTTTCAGAAACCGCCGCTTGCATAACTTTGAGACAGCCAGGCCATGCGCGACTTCATCTGTATCGATTTGGTCATCAAGAGTGTTCCCGACGCGACTGATCTTTCTTATTCAGTTTAGTGACAGTGGTATTGTGGGTCGCCTGTTCGATCAGGCCCCACATGAAGTGACGAAGAACCATAAAAAAGCTTGGGCATACGCCCAAGCAATCGATCAAAACAGCTTCTCTGCTATGCTACTAACTCACCCTAGAAACTATACTGGGCAGCCACCATCACACGGCTCGCATCTTCTTCACGGCCATCGGCCAACTCCGTTTCGAAGTAGCCGTACTCAATTCCGTACATCAAGCGTTCGTTGGGAGTCCACATCAGATTAAGAAATGTATTCTTGTTCTTTCTACCTGCATTCCCACCTACGGTAGGGTCGCCCAATTCGACATCGGTATAGCCATGGGACGCGTTCAGTGAATACTGTGGTGATATTTGATAAGAAAGACCAAGGGCTCCGCCATCGCCAGATAGCGTTTGCAGCTTACCGTTGGTATCGACGTAGGCATCGGCACCGTTGAAGTAATCGCCAGACAGATAGAGGTAACTGTTCGCCCCCTCGCTGGCGTTCACGATCGCTCTCAAGGTCACCGGTCCGGCATGGTAGGCACCTGCGGCGAAGGCCCCATAGCCCATTTCCGTATCCTTTTCGCTTCCGGTATCGTACTTCAGCTGCCGGGCGATGCCGGCGATTGAGTAGGAAAAGTCACCCATACTATCTTCATAGCGCAGGCTCAACGCGGGCATCGATGATACGGCATCGTCATTATCCGGTAGCAAATCATCTTCTGGCACGGAGCCATCGATGTTCTCCGCCAGCTGTGCCTTTGGATCCTCCGCAGCTATCGAGAATCCTCCCATGGTGTAGCGCAACTGGGCTAGGCGCGACCCATAGCCATTGCTTCCCGCCGTGCCGAGGAAATCCAGTGTGGGCGTGGCGGCGACGAAGGTGTTGTAATTCGACCAGGTCTGTCCGGCAAGGATCCCATTCCAGGAACCATAGGCATGCCGTAATCTGAAGCGCGAATTATCATCATTATAGGACCAGAAGTCCCCTTCGATTACGGTGTAAAGCGTGCTCCCCTCGACAGGCGTACTGGTCCGAAAGCCGATACGGCTCTGTGTGGCAGATGCCTGGAACTGATCTCCGACCTTATCTTCCGACCTTTCGATATCTCCAAAGTAACCTTCGTTAGCCGATCCGGCATCTTGATCGAAGCTGTAGGCCATATTGAGCCTAGCGTAACCATACAGCCCCACGGTGGTTTCTCCCACCTGGCTTTCCAGGGCCAGCGCAGAAGTCGTCCCCATTGCCAGGGCCATAGCCGTCAGTCCGCCTAGGGAAGCCTTTTTTTTGTTATTCCACATGATGACACCTTTTTATGAATTGGTTTGTTTTTACGCCGATTGCGGCACTATAAGGTTAGCGAAAATTCCTGAATTAAAGCTGAATTTGTTTGCCGAGATACTAGTTTTTCATAAAAAAGGTCAGCTCATGGCTGACCTTCTTAATTCATGTCAAGACTAAAGGATATCAATAGGCGACATGTAGTTCATAACGGTTACTGTCACTTTGGTTATTACCTCCCAATGAGCTACCACTCACCTCAAGCTGATAATTTCCAGGTTGCAGCTGACGAATAAGTTCGAAGTGCCCCCGTGGGCTGGAAGCTTCTGCTACCTGCTGTCCCGCCTCATTATAAAGAACAGCTGAAATGCGGTTGCCAGTGCTTGTAATGCCCGGAAAATGTTCACTTGTCACTTGGAGGGTAGTCGCTTGTTCAATATTAATATTGAAACGCTTCGAGTGCCCTTGTGCAAGAATCAGCGTAGAAGATACGCCTCTTTCAAGCGTCGGAGCGCCTTGAGAGGTGTTACCTAAGCTAGCCAAGACAGGTGTAGATAGTATAGTTGCTACCGTTGCGCCAAAAATAATTGCTTTAAATTTCATGGTGGTTTACTCCGTTGGTTATTTACAATTTAATAATAACCTTAGAGTATGAATTGAAGCTGAATTTAGTGGTTTTTTAGCAAAAAAAATGCCACCTTCCGGTGGCGCAAGTTATAGAGTGCTTAACGATTTAAAATATTAACCTGACACCTGCCACCACGCCGGTATCTTCGGTATTATTCCCGCCAGCACGAGAAAGGTCAGCGGTATCGCCATACTCTTTTACCCAGTAAGCGCCCACGTAAGGCGCAAAGCGTCTGGTCACTTCGTAGCCCAGGCGCATGCCGACACGCACTGAGTTAAGGCCCTCACCCACACCAAACTCCTTAACTTCGCTGGCAGCTACGGCAATTTCGGTACGCGGCTGTAGGTAGAGCCGCTGAGTCAGGCGCAGATCGTACTCGCTTTCCAGGCTGGCGGAGATATCGCCTTCATCGCTTATCATCAAGTCGAGATCGGTCTCGAAGCGATAGGGGGCGAGCCCCAATAGGCTGATGACGCCGAAATAGCGTTCGGGATAGTCATTCGTAGCGATACCGCCCTGATAACCGATGCCGCCCTGAAGTTCCCAGAAGTCGGCAATCAAACGACTATAAAGCAGGTTGAGGGACTCGAATTCTGCATCTTCGCCATCGCCCTGGACGTTTTCGCCTTCGCCTTCCACGTATAGGCGATTGAAATCACCGCCATACCAGGCCTGGAAATCCCAGACCAAGGCATCCCCCCCCTTGTCGGGCGAAGCATATTCCAAGCGATCGACCCGTACCGTGGTCATCGGGTGCTCCACGACCGGTGACGGCCAGCCGGCCGGGGCGTCATAGCCGTCTTCGGCTTGAGCAGTCGTGGCGGCGGCCATGCCGAGGGCGGCGCTGGCGAGGGTTAAGTAGTGCTTGGTTTTCATACTGCCTCCTTAAGAAACCTGAACAACGCGGAACATGCCGGCATCCATGTGATAGAGAAGGTGGCAGTGGAACGCCCAACTGCCCTCGGCGTCTGCAGTGATCAGCGCAGACACGCGCTCGCCGGGCTTCACGTTCAAGGTGTGTTTGCGCGGAATCAATTCACCCTGGCCGTTTTCCAGCTCCATCCACATGCCGTGGAGGTGGATAGGATGCTCCATCATGGTGTCGTTAATCAGAATTAGGCGCAGCCGCTCATCTTTCTCAAAATGAATAGGGCCGGTCACTTCGCTAAACTTCTTACCGTCGAACGACCACATATAACGCTCCATATTGCCGGTCAGGTGCAGCTCAAGCTCACGGCCTGGCTCACGGCGATCAGGCCATGGTGTGAACGCTTTGAGATCCCGGTAAACCAATACGCGTCGTTCGTCAGGATCAATGCCGATTCCCGCCTGGTTATAGCGAGAGCCCGGCTGAGCTTCACCGGCGAGAAGCAAACCATTTGCGCCTATTTTGGCCTGCTCGGCTGCCATCCCCCCCATAGTAGAGTGATCCATGCCTTGCATGTTGGACATACCGGAGTGATCCATCCCAGCCATGCTGGAATGATCCATCCCCGACATGTTGGACATGCCAGAGTGATCCATCCCCGACATGTTGGACATGCCAGAGTGATCCATCCCCGCCATGTTGGAGTGATCCATACCGCCCATACCGTGGGCACCCATGGCTTCCATGCCGCGGTCGGCAATTTGGCGGCGCTTGGGAATCTCCGCCTGCATGCCTTCACGCGGGGCTAGCGTGGCGCGAGCGTAGCCACTCCGATCCATGGCTTCGGCGAAGATGGTATAGGCTCGATCATCTTCTGGTGAAACAAGCACATCGTACGTTTCCGCCACGCCAATACGGAACTCATCAACAGGCACGGGTTGCACTGGCTGGCCATCGGCGGCCACCACGGTCATCTTCAGGCCAGGTATACGGACATCGAAGTATGACATGGCCGAACCGTTAATCACGCGTAGCCGTACCCGCTCACCGGCCTTGAACAGCGCGTTCCAGTTTTCCTGGGGGGAGTGGCCGTTGAGCAGGTAGGTATAAGTGCTGCCGGTGACATCGGCGATATCCCGCGAGCTCATACGCATTTGGGCCCACATACCGCGCATCTCGGCGGTTTGTGAGAAACCCTTTTCGCGTACATCGGCGAAAAAATCAGCAATCGTGCGCTCTTGGAAGTTGTAATAGCCTTCCATGGTTTTCAGATTACGGAACACCGACATCGGTTCTTCAAAGGTCCAGTCGGTGAGCAGTAACACATGCTCACGGTCGTAACGGATAGGCTCGCGCTCGGCGGCGTCGATAATCAGCGGCCCCGCATGGCCTAGCTGTTCCTGCAGACCTGAGTGGCTGTGGTACCAGTAGGTGCCGTTCTGCCTGACAGGGAAACGATAGGTAAAAGTTTCACCAGGGGCGATACCGGCAAAACTGACACCAGGCACACCATCCATTTCCGGCGGTAGAATAAGACCATGCCAGTGGATGGAGGTGGACTCGTCCAGCAGGTTGGTGACACGCAGTACGGCGTCTTGACCTTCTTTCAAACGAATCAGCGGGCCAGGACTGGTACCGTTAATGGTAATTGGTTGGGCTTCTTGTCCGTCAATAGGCAACGATTCACGGCGGATCGCCAGCGATACCTCGGGTCCTTCTTCAACGCCCTGCGCGTAGACATTGCTGCGGCCCCAGGGGTTTGCCCAGGCGGGGGTTAATCCCATTGCCGCAGCGGAACCTATTCCTAGGGCAGCGCCGCCTTTTAGGACCTGCCGGCGAGAAAGCGGGTGAGAAATGATGCTTGAGCGTGCCATGTGTAACTCCCATCAATGATGAATGGCACCATCTTGATGGAAGAAGCTGAATCAAAGCTGAATAGTGATTAATTAATCACTTCAACTGCAAGAGGCAACGTAACCGTAACGCGCAGTCCACCCAGTGGACTACGCTCAAAGCGCGAGTGCCCTGAGTAGCGGGCAATTAACTGCGCAAGAATCGACAGGCCTAAGCCGTAGCCGGGACGGCGTTCATCCAATCGTGTGCCACGCTCTCCCAAGCGCGAAAGATCTTCTTCTGCAACGCCGAAACCGTCATCATCAGTGGTGAGCGTGAGTGTGGTAGCGGAGGCGGCAATATCGCAATTAACGCACCTATTCGCCCATTTGCCAGCGTTATCGAGCACGATGCCTAATATTTCAGAAAAGTCGTGAGCCTCAATAGGCACTTGGTCTTTCTCGCCTGCCGAGTGGGCGAGGTTGAAGATACGCTCAGGGTAAAGGCTGCGGAACATCTCGATGAGCCGTGAACTATCACGCGTGACGTTGGCCATTCGCCCCGCGTTAGGGCCTGCAATACGTGAGCGACGCAGCTCCGCATCCAGCTGGGCGTTAATATCCTCAATACGGCTGAGCAGTTTATGGCGTCGGGTTTCATCAATGGGCCGATTGCCACGCAGTACTTGGGTAACGGCTGCCAGCGGGGTTTTTAATGCATGTGATAGGTTCGCGACCGACTCTCTGGAGCGCTTCAAGCGAAGGTCAATGTCATCCATAAACCAGTTCAACTGGTCGACTAATTCATCTAGCTCAGAAGGGGCTATTAATGACAAGCGATCACGTTTGCCCGCTCGCAATGCTTCAAGCTGTTGACGCAGTTGCCAGAGTGGCTTGAGTCCACGATTAACCGCTAACATGTTGAGTATGATGAGCATTCCTAACAGCGCGCTGGCAATCCCACCGACCCACCAGTGCAATGTTGCAAGCCCTGCTTCTACTTGAGAGAAGTCCTCACCCACCAGCAGCACACCCTGCGTGCCCTGCCATTCAAAATGGCGACGATAGACGAGCATGTGTTGCTCGCCGCGATTCACGTCTATTAGAGCATCACCGCTTTCATCTAGCAGCGAAGCCAGCTGTTGCTGCCATTGTGGGTCGGAAGCGCTGACCGAGCCGTTGAAGCGGAGTACGTAGAGATGATGAAAGACTTGATAGCCTTGGCTAACCGAGTCAAGCGCGGCAGGCACGGCGGCTTCACCTTGCTCAAGCTGCGTGACGGCATGGTCGGCTTCGCGCTGAAGACGCTCACCCAAAAAATCCCGAGCAAGATTCTGTAGCAGTATGCCATGCAGTAGCCAGGTCGTCACCACTACGAATAGTGCCACGCCTCCTAGCCCGGATTTCTCATAGGTCCCCAGCAAGTCTCGCAGACTGTGCGGGTTACCGCCATTACCGCTCATTGGCGGCCGTGACTGATCAATAATCGATCAATTTCTGTTGTCCGGACACACGGCCCCCTTTCCCCCATTGAGTCGGGCCGGGGGAGCCCAGGCTTCTATTCCGGAACCAGTTGACGCACCAGGTCAGAGAGTTCGTCTTTGTAAGGATAGGCATCGCTCATCAACACCCGTATGCGTCGAGTGTTGCGAATGATGACCGCGCCCACCTTGATCAGCTTCAGCCGCAGGTTACTGGCGCTCATTCTCTCGAAGGGGGTCTTCTTCAAGTGGGCCCGTAATCGCTCGAACAACGTGTAGGCAAAGCCCGATAAGAGCAACCGCCACTGATTGGTCCACCACCGCGTGCTGGAGGTGCGATCTGCGAACAGACACAACTGCTGATCCTTGATCCGGTTTTCCATGTCACCCCGGGCACAGTATTGCTCGTAGTAGAGTTTAACGCCGTCGTCGTAACGGGAGCTGAGAATGAACCTGGGGTTGGCACCCAGTTCGCCCTCCTCCAGACGCGCGATCACCCAGCGGGGGTGTTTCCAGGTGTGGGCCTGGTACTGGAATCGATAGGTGGCGCAGACTTTTTCACCCAGTTCGTTGTGAGCCTTGCGAACCAGCATCGAGGGTACGTCTACCTCCTTGAGCAGCCGGCTGTTCTTGCTGAGGCCCACCAGATAGTCCACGTTGTTCCGGTCGCACCAGCTCAGCAATCGGGGACGGTAAAAGCCGCTGTCACCCCGGAACACGATGCGGGTATTCGTCCAGTACTGCCGGATGAATTTCACCAGCAGGGCCAGAATGGCCCAGCTGTGGCGGCTGTCGCTTCGGTTGCTGGTGCGCAGGTAGTTCACCAGCAGATGGCGACCGCAGAACACGTACAGTGGGAAGTAACAATGGTGATTGTAGTAGGCGTTAAAGAACTTGCCGGGCTGGTCGCCATGCACCGGAACGTCGGTGCCATCAAAATCCAGCACAATTTCCTTGGGTGGAGTCTCGTGCTGTTCAATGAAGTGATGCCACAGCAGTTCGTGGGCCTTGACCACGGCCTGCCGGTCTACGCGCTGCTCCATTCGGCACAGTGTTGATTTGCCCGCTAGAATGGCCGCTTCGCCAGTCGCGGTCTGAAGTGCCTGGTCAGCGCGTAACGTTTCGTGATCGTTCAGATCTTCGTATCCGGCGGCTACGCCAAAGACCCGTTGCCGGATCATGGTTTGAAGCTTGTGGCGAACCAGTACCGGATTACGGGCATCGTCCAGCACCGTAGCCAGGCGCTGAGTGAGCTGGTGTTGGTTGTCGACTTCGCGAAGCAAAAGCAGGCCGGCATCGGAGGTGATATGACCACCGGAGAAATCGGCTTCAATTTGACGGCGAGACAGTGGCGAGAAGGTCAGTTTTTCAGGTACCATTTTGGATAGCGGCTGTTGGTGCTTGGTGAACGGTGTAAGGTCCTGAAACTATAGCACTTTCAGCCGCTTTCTTTTATCCCCTCATGAGAAATCCGGGCTAGCCAGGCGAGTAGTCGAAAACGTAAACTGCGCCGATCAATGTGAAGCAAAGAAATACCCCTGGCCGCGGCGAGTTTGGATAATTGATTTGCCTAGATAACGGCGCAGACGAGCGATATAGACTTCGACCAAGTTAGGTGCGGCGGCATCCTGTTCCAGGGCATAGAGCTGCTCTAATAACTGCTCTTTGGAGTGAATGCGATCTGGATGCAGCATTAAGTAGCGTAGTAATCGAAACTCTGTCGCCGTTAGCGAACGCCAAGTTTCTCCCTCTAGGCATACTCGTTGACCTGCTTCATCCAGCGATACGCCATTGAGCGTCACAACTTGAGATAACTGACCAGACTGCCTGCGCAGCAGTGCCTTCAAACGGGCCATAAGCTCGGCTTCATGGAAGGGTTTAGCTAGGTAATCATCGGCACCCGTTTCAAGACCAATGACTTTATCTTCCCAAGTATCGCGCGCCGTCAAGATCAAGATAGGCGTGCTGCGTTTTTGCTTGCGCCACTGGGCTAGTAGATCTAGTCCCGAGCCATCGGGCAAACCGAGATCTAAGATAGCCAGCTCGTAATGCTCGGTTGCCATTAGCGACTTGGCCGCTTTCAATGAAGCGGCCAAGTCGACAAGGTAACCGTTGTCCTTGAGACTCTCTGCCAAGCTTTCTGCCAGCAAATCATCATCTTCGAGTAGCAACAGTTTCATGGGTAAACGTCAGATTAGAAAGTAAAATTGCCGTACATGCCGGATTCGTAATGGCCGGGAATGTTACAAGCATACTCTAGCTCGTTAGTATTATCAGGAACACTCCATAATAGAGTCCCGGTGTCACCAGGTGCAATTGTGACGCCTGCCATGCTCATATTGGCCATATCGTGGCCTTCACCTTGTGACATGTTTGACATGTCATGACCTTCGCCATTTGCCATGTCTAGCATCATTTTTCGATGCTCTTCATGGGCTTCTTTACTGCCAATCACAAATTCATGCTCTAAATTGCCGGTGTTGGTGATTTCAAATTTAACCACCTCCCCAGCCGCCAGTTCTAGCTCTTCAGGGTCGAACCACATATCGCCAGCCTCGAGACTGATCGTGCGGTCGACGTCAGACTCAGTTAGGCCGCTATCCCCGCCGCCATGGCCAGGTGCAGCCCACGTGGCGCTTGTTACTAAGCCTAGTGAAAGAGCAAATAAAGACGTTACTAAAGTGTTTTTGCGCATGGTCATTTACCTCAGAGGTTATTGCCACTTGTTCTTTATACGGTGTTAACCTGAAACGAGCCTGAACCTAACGTAATAATAGGATCTGCTGCACAACAGTATTTCTAATATGATGATGGATCCTGACTAGATACTGCTCTCTAATTAGTGTCAACACTGCAGCAATGACTTTTCGTCTTTTTGGTGCAATGCCTATGGCAGCATCCGCCTAAACCTCAGTGTACGGCCCACAAGAAGGCGACCGTTAATGTTCGATCTCTGGATCGGCTCTACAAGGTGGTTGCCCTGTTGGTCACCCATTCGGTGATGTCACCCTTGTCAGCACCGCCGTAATCAGCAGGACAACCACGACCAGCACCACCTCCAGCGCAATACTGCGCTGCAAACGTCGTGGGGCTGTTGCGTCGCCGCTCTCAAAGGCAGGTACAAGCCGCCACTTGTTCGCGGCAGCAAATAACAGCAGCACCGCGACAATCAATACTTTGCCGATCAAGAACTGTCCATATGCCGTGGTGAGCAGGGGTGTGAGACCGCCTGTTAGCAGCGTGGCCAACGTGACGCCCGCCAGTACCAACACGCCAACTCCGCCCATGGCGAGTTGCCCGAAACGGGTCAGAATACGGGCGGTATTGCCGTGGTTGTAATGTTGCCCCACTAAGTGGAACAGCGGCCACAGCGAGGCTACCCAGAACGCCGCCGCCATCAAGTGAATGATCAGCAAGCCAGCCAGAACGAGGCGTGGGGTGTTCACCGTATGTCCCACCTGCACGAACGCCAGCATCACCAGTAACACGCCCACTAGGCTCAAGCTATTGGCTGTTTTTGAGAGTGTTAAGTTATTGAGCTGAATCGCCTGGACCAACAGCAAGCCAGTTACCACCAGTATCAGCCGGGTCCCGGACGCACCCTCGAACACGATCCCGAGTAGCATTGGGTTGGTTGCAGCCGCTATATTGCCGCCCCCAAGGTAACCAGCTTCTAAAGGCCACTGGAACAGAATCAGGATAATCCCGGCCCAGACAGCAAGGACACCCATGCGGGCGACGTGCCTCCGGTCATGTTCAGGGAGTTGGGGAAATGCTAGACGAAACAACACGGCTCCCGTCGCGACTAGGGCACTGAGGTAAACCCCGGCCGCCACGAGAATCATCGCGACGGTCCAGACGTCGAGGCTATTTACGGAGAACCACCAGGCCATGGGTCAGGGCTCGACCGAGAAGTTAAAACCGTCGGTCATCATGTGCCCGTCATCCGATAGGCCGCGCCAGCGTACCTGGTAGTCCCCAGCCGAAAGAATTTCACCTGGTTTTACGAAGTAGCGTTCGACCTGTTCACTGCCTGGCTGACCATCAAGAGGAACAGAGCCGTCCGGGCCTGTCACTTCAAACTGGGTGATACGCATCATGCCACCAAACTCAATGCCAATCTCTGCTGGGGAATCCTGAATGGTCACGCCATCCTTAGGTGAAGTGCTTGCGCCCCCTTCATGGGCCAGCACTGGGATTGCTAGCGACAGCAACAGCGTTGCTAAGGTAGCGTGAATGATAGGGAGCGAACTCGTCTTCTTTTGCATACCGTATCCTTATATATTTTTAGGGTTGAATGGATGCCGTTACTTCATCGCGGAGGCGCTAAAACTGATTCGGCTGAGCCTTCTTACATCGTTCATCTGCCCTGTTTGGCGAACAAGGCGCATGGCGTCGTGCTTTTCTTCATGGAAATGAGTCGGTGTTATAACGTGCCAACCTGAAACAGGGCTGAAAATGGCGGAAAAAATGATCTGTGACAACACTTAGGTATTGGGATCGGTTTCTCCTTTACCTTTGGGCCACCTATAGGTTGTAGGTTTATAACGAAAGCTAACTCCGCCTTCTTCCATTTTTAATGGATAAGGCGATGTCTCGACCAGCAACATGATAAGAGGAAATATC